>DHUW01000076.1:2915-9018 GCA_002409365.1 Anaerolineaceae bacterium UBA5224
TTCTTGGGTTCACCCACACCGATCAGGTCGGAAATGCTGATGCCGCATTCGCCTAAAAAGGCACCATTTGGTGCATCAAAGGTGAAAGATTCGTCATAACGATCATCTCCAAACATATAGCTTGACATGAACTGGGCAATAGGTTTCTCACCGTTTCCATTGGTGTTACTGTTTCCGTTCCCATTTTTATTGCCATTGGCAAAAATGGACATACGTTGAGCGGCTGGTTTGGGTTCCTCTGATTCTGCAATTGGTTGCCTCGGGACTGCCGCAGGCACGACCGGGCGTTTTACAGCCTGGGACGCCACTCGATGTTCAGAGGTAATTTCCTGCGCAGATGTAGAACCGAAATTAAAGCCATGCTCACGGAAGTAAAACCAATATGCAGCTGCACCACCGATGAGCAGAACTCCTAAAAGCCCCAATCCTATCCAGAGCAGAGAATTGGTACTCTCTTCCGGCTTGACACCGTCCACCAGAATCTCTGTTCCATCCTGCAGCATAGTTCCTGGTGTCGCTAACACTGTATCAGCAGCAGGCATGGTGGTGTTGATCGCTGTACTGAAACGCTCGATCTGTTCAGGGTTTAAAAATTCAGGATTCTCTGCAAGAGCCAGGAGCGTGTCTTCGGATTTGTCTCCCAGTTCCGCCCAAGCTTGTTGCGCCTTGACCTTATCACCAGTCAGTGTATAGGTTGTAATTGCATTGCGTAAATATTCTACGCGCAAATCTGGGCGAAGATTTTCTGCCGACGCATCGGTCCATTGAATAGGAAAGAGAACGTAAGCAAATAATAGCCCTACCAGGAATCCAACCACAGCAAAAGCTATTGCCAGATTTCTGGGTTCTCGTAATTTTTCTTTGAAGAAAGCAGTAAAGTTTTCCATAACCTGCACCTTTCAACATGATACTTCTTGCCAAGTAGGTGCACGATGTATGCCAACAGAAAACTTATTCTTCTTTATCCTCTTTAGGAAAACGTTTTTTGCAGTTGCTGCAGACGAGTGAGTTGTTACCTTTTTCTACGAGCATCCCGCCACAATTCGGGCATGGTTTTTCTACCGGCTTGTCCCAGGAAGTAAAATCGCAAACCGGATAACGGGAACAACCGTAAAACTTGCGGCCCTTTTTTGAGCGCTTCTCAATTACATCGCCTTCCCCACAAGTTGGGCAGGTAACACCGATCTTCTCCAACCAGGGTTCGGTATAACGGCATTTCGGGAAGTTACTGCAGCTGATGAACTTGCCAAATTTGCCCATTCGAAAAACCAATTCGCCGCCATCTTCCGGACAGAGCCTGCCTACTTTTTCGGGCTCAATCTTGGTTTTGGGCATGTGCCTTTTAGCATTTTCCAGGTCTTGGCTGAAAGGTGCGTAAAACTCACGGATCACATCCGCCCATGCTCGCTCACCTTCGGCAACCTTATCCAGTTCGGCTTCCATCTGTGAGGTGAAACCCAGGTCAACCACCCCGGGAAAATACTCTACCACCAGGTCGTTGACCAGGTAGCCAATTTCGGTGGGGTAGAGGCGTTTGTTTTCTCGGCTCACATAACCCCGGCTTTGAATGGTGGAGATAATCGGAGAATACGTGGATGGTCGCCCGATCTGGTTTTCTTCCAGAGCCTGGATTAAAGTTGCTTCCGAATAGCGGGGTGGCGGCTGGGTGAAGTGCTGCTCAGAGTCAAGATCCACTAAACTTTGCTTCTGTCCGACCTTAAGGACTTCAACGGGTAGCTCGACCAGCTCTTCTTCGCCATTCTCATCATCTGCCTTTGCATAACGATATACGGCTCGAAAACCGGCAAACACTTCGCGGTTTCCAGTAGCCCGGAACAGGTAGACATCCCTTGCTGCCTTGCCTTCCACCTCAACAGTGGTGATCTCGAGCCTGGCAGGATTCATCTGGCTGGCAATAAAACGCTGCCAGATCAGCCGATATAGGGCGTATTGGTCGCGCGTAAGATGCTTTTTTAACGATTCAGGCGTGCGGTTTACCGAGGTCGGTCTTATCGCTTCGTGAGCTTCCTGGGCAGAAACAGCACGGGTGCGGTACTGGGGTTGCTTTTCAGGCAGGTAGCTTTCGCCATAACGCTCCCGGATGTATGCCCGGGCTTCCTTCACGGATTCAGCAGAAACATGCACCGAGTCAGTTCGCATGTAAGTGATCAAACCGATTTCTTCTCCGCTGCCCATATCGAGACCTTCGTACAATTGCTGGGCAATGCCCATGGTCTTCTTTGTCAAAAAGCCCAGACGGCGGGATGCTTCCTGCTGTAACGTACTGGTGATAAAGGGTGCTCCGGGTCGGACCTGTTTAGTCGAAACGTTGATATCGGCAATTTTGTAGGCAGCTTTTTTCATTTGTTCAACCATCGCCATGGTCTGGTCTTTGTTCACCAGCCTCATTTCAAGGTTTTTGCCATTGACTTTCGCCAACTTTGCCCGATATTGTTTGTCGCTGCCATCTGGATTGAAAATGCCATGGATGGACCAGTATTCAACTGGTACGAAGGCATCAATTTCACGTTCTCGTTCCACGACCAGCCGCAGAGCTACTGACTGCACACGTCCTGCTGAAAGGTGACCTTTTACTTTTGCCCAAAGAATCGGCGAAACGCTATATCCAACCAGCCTGTCCAAAATTCTGCGGGCTTGTTGCGCATCGACCAGGTCCATATCCAGTCCGCGAGGGTTTTCAAAAGCTTCCGCGACTGCATTCTTTGTGATTTCGTGGAAAACAACCCGCTCTGTCTTTTCGGGTTCAATTTCTGCTGACTCCATCAAATGCCAGGCGATCGCCTCCCCTTCGCGGTCAGGGTCAGTTGCCAGGTACACTTTTTTGGTTCCATCCGCCAAACTCTTGATCTTCTTAACGATTTCTTTTTTCTCATTGGGTACGCGGTACTTCGGTTCAAACCCGTTATCGACATCAACGCTTAACTGTGATTTTAAAAGGTCCCGAACGTGCCCCACTGAAGCAACTACATCGTAACCTTTACCCAAAAAGCGTCCTATCGTGC
Source organism: Anaerolineaceae bacterium UBA5224 (assembly GCA_002409365.1). Classification (GTDB taxonomy): domain Bacteria; phylum Chloroflexota; class Anaerolineae; order Anaerolineales; family Anaerolineaceae; genus Mesolinea. The sequence goes on from DHUW01000076.1 coordinate 5,939, forward strand.
GTGCTTTGGCCGGTGATTCAACGATCACCAGGGGTTTACCAGTTGCGTGGGCAGTCTTGGATGCTACCTGCTTCGTCGTGCCTTTGGTGCCTTTCTTGCTCGTAGCCTTTGCAGATGATATTGCCTTTTTGTTCTTGGTTTTGGCAGGTGTTTTTGTAATGACCGGTTTTTCCAAACCGTCATGAGCGGGTGTCACTCCGATACGGTACATTTTGGTACCACAAACTGGACAGGTACCGGTGGTCACTGCTGCCCCGCGGGCGTTGAATCCGGCTTTAGGATCTGCGATCTCCTGCTTTTCTTTACATTTTAGACAATAAGCTTCCATAATAATTTCTCCAGGCTGCGATTCCGCAATAGCCGGGCACTATAATACCATATTCAAAATATTGTCAAGAACAGATCCTATACGGGTTTTACCCAATGTCCCACTTTTTTACACGCTGGTATTCCATGCCATTCTCCCGCTGAACAAGACCTTTCAACTCCATCATGGTCAGCTCGGCAGTCAGTTTTTCAATTGTAAGCGATGTGCGGGCACAGATTTCATCGATGTGAATACTGCTGTCGCCTAATACGCTAAGAATGTTCTTCTCTGTCGTACTGATTTCGATTTGTTCCGATATGTGTTCATTGCCAGTACGAGCCAAATTGAGCGTGTCGGTGATGATCACCGGGCTGGTCATGGGAGTTGCACCCTCTGCGATAAGCTGGTTGGTGCCCTTGCTCATCTGGGAAAGTACCGAGCCTGGCACCGCGAAGATATCACGCCCCTGATCCAAGGCAAATTTCGCTGTTATCAATGCCCCACTTCGTTCCCCAGCTTCAATCACAACCGTTCCCCTGGAAAGCCCGGAAATAATCCGGTTTCTGGGTGGAAAATTGATGCCATCCGGCTTGGTTCCTGGAGGATAATCGCTGATCAGGGCTCCCTGGTGAATAATATCGTGTGCCAATTTGCGGTGTTCGGGCGGGTAAACAACATCAACACCGCTGCCCAATACGGCAAAAGTCCGTCCGCCGGCGTCAATTGCTGCTTGGTGCGCTATCCCGTCTACACCCCGTGCCAAACCGCTGACAACCGTGATCCCACTGCCTGCCAGGTAAGCGGCTGTGTCATGCGCGATCTGTTTGCCATATTTGGTTACATTTCGGGTTCCGACAATCGCTATTGCCAGATCATCTTCAGGTAAAATTTTACCGGTATAGTACAGCACAGGCGGTGGTTGGGCGATCTCCATCAAATAACGAGGGTAATCGGGGGAGTTCCATGTCAGATATTTGATCCCTTTCCTGGTCAGGTCATCTTCCAGGGTTTCAGGTTTGAGGGTTTTTCGGGTCTCAAAAACCAGGTCTGCAGCCTTATCTGTCAAGCCAGCACTGATCAACTGACTGCGGTCGGCCTGCCAGGCAGCCGAAAGCTCACCAAAAAAGTTTAATAACTTACGAAAGCGAACCGCGCCGACGCCGCGGACATAACTGAATGCTAACCAGAAGGCGTTCTCGTTGCTCAATCACGCAATCCTTCAAGCAACTTCACATGCATGGTACCGGCTTCGAGGTCAATTTCTTTGATCACATCCGGAATTGCCGGTATGAGCAGCTCGGGGGCATCTTCTGACTTGACAACGTAAACATCATTGGCACCAGTTTCCATGATCTCGGTCAATTCTCCAAGCAGTTCATCCTTCTGCCACACCTTAAGCCCGAGCAGCTGGTGGTGATAATACTGGCCCTTGGGCAGCTTTGGCAAACTATGTGTTGGTGAAAAAACTTCCAGGTTGGTTAGTTTGGCTGCGTCTTCCGGGTTGGCGATGCCAGCGAATGTTACCAACATCAGGGCGTTCTTCCAGCGCACTGCCTGGATTTTCCATTCCTGGTAGTCCTCCCCTAGAAAAACGCTTTTACCTGCTCGAATTCTTTCCGGGTAGTCAGTTATAACGCGCATCGCAATCTCACCCTTGATGCCATGGGTTTTCTGAAGTTTGCCGATTAATACATAAGCAGGCTCGTTTTGAACTGACGAGCCTGCTGCGTTTGATTTGATTTCAGTCATGTTTCAGATCAGTCAAGGTCGACGACATCCATTTCCACTCTTTTACCGTTTCGAGCTGCAACGACCCTCAGGATCGCCCGCATTGAATTGGCAACTCTGCCGTGCTTCCCGATCACTCTTCCGATATCTTCGGGGTGCACTCGCAGGTCGAGGTGGACGGTTTTGCCGCTTTCGAATTCCTCAACAGTCACGTCCTCTGGGTTATCGACGATGGATTTCGTCAGATATTCCAACAGACCGCGGAGGTTGTCTTCTGCCATGCTTATATCCTCACTGACTCTTGTGTTACTTTGCGGCGATCTTGGTAGCGCGAGCCTGGTAAACCTTGCTTGCTTCTTCGATCAGCACTTGCTGGTCTTCTCCAGCCTTGAAGCGTTCAAAACGATCATCCAGTTTGACGATCTTAAACAGTTTCTGAACGGATTCTGAAGGCTGAGCACCAACATTCAACCAGTAATAGACTCTCTCCTCATTCAACTCGATTGAACCAGGTTCTGTCCTTGGGTTGTATGAACCGATAATTTCGATAAAGCGGCCATCGCGGGGGCTTTCTTTATCGGCAACAACGACACGATAATGAGGTTGATGGGCTGAGCCCACACGGCGTAAGCGAATACGTACCATCTTACAAATTGCTCCTTAAATTTCTTTTCCTAAAAATTAATCCGGCTGCAGTCTAAGGCTGAGAGATGCTGAAGGTGCATTTCCTTATCCGAATCCGTGATTATCTTAATAACCTACCAATATTACCACGTCCACCAGTTTTTTGGAAAGATTTCATTAACTTTTGTATATCGCGAAATTGTTTCATCAATTTGTTGACATCCTGCACATCTTTGCCCGACCCAGCTGCAATCCTGCGGCGCCGGCTGGCATTCAACAACCGGGGGTCCCGCCTCTCAGATGGTGTCATGGAATCAATGATCGCTTCTACTGTCTTTAGCTGATTTTCGGCTTCATGGGGATCCACTGTTTTGGCAACTGCATTCAATTGACCAGGCAGCATGCCAAGCAATTGGGAGAT
>DHUW01000076.1:9278-10372 GCA_002409365.1 Anaerolineaceae bacterium UBA5224
TCACCGGTGTAGGCTGCCTCTGCCTTTTCAATCAGCCCTAAAACGTCACCCATTCCCAGGATGCGATTGGAAATGCGGGTCGGGTCGAAGACTTCGAGGGCGTCCAGACCTTCACCTGTTCCAAGGAATTTGATGGGAATACCGGTCACTTCGCGGATGGAAATGGCAGCACCACCTCGGGCGTCACCGTCGATCTTGGTAAATACCAGACCGGTGATTGGAATTTCTTTCTGAAAACCCTTGGCAATGTTGAGTGCTTCCTGACCGATCATCGAATCGACCACAAGTAAAATCTCGGTGGCAGGTACAGCCTGATTGATTCCGACCAGTTCATCCATCAACTCGTTATCCAGCTGGGATCGCCCGGCAGTATCGATGATTAAAACAGAATAACTGCCATTACGTGCGGTTTGCCAAGCTTCTTTTGCGATTTGGACCGGATTTTTCCCTGGAAGTGTAAAAACCGGCACGTCGATGCGTTCACCCAGGGTTTGCAGTTGTTTGATTGCAGCCGGTCGATAGATATCTGCTGCCACAAGCATCACCCGTTCACCAGAAGAGCGCAACTTTTTGGCGATCTTGGCAGCAGCCGTGGTTTTACCCGAGCCTTGCAATCCGACCAGCATCAAAACATGCGGTCGTTCGCCTTTCAAGTTCAACTCAACCGGTTTGCCCAAGGTCTTAATTAATTCTTCATTGACAATTTTGATCACTTGCTGAGCCGGGTTTAGCGCTTTGGAAACTTCTGCTCCAATGGCTCTTTCTTTAACCCGATTGGTGAAGGAGCGTACAACTGCATAATTGACGTCTGCCTCAAGCAAGGCCAGTTTGACTTCGCGCATGGCAAGGTCGACATCATCTTCGGTCAATTTTCCCCGCCGTTTCAGATTATCAAAAACAGCAGTTAATTTATCAGATAGGCTCTCAAACATTCATGTTCTCTTGTTTTTTTCTTATCATACCCTAAGAATGAATTTTTTCGCAAAATCGTTTTACTCTCTCCACTTGCCCTGCAGATGAAATCGATCACCATATAAAAGTAGCTTAAACATTCTGCCATTAGAATATAGCAAAGCCTAAATGTGATGCCAGCA
>DHUW01000075.1:0-431 GCA_002409365.1 Anaerolineaceae bacterium UBA5224
ATTGCCAATAAGGTTTATCCAGTGCATCCAGCGAGGGCTAGTTCGATTAGTTAGTGAGAACTCAACAACGCTGTCAACCACTATTTTTCGTTAATAGTAATGCTGATGATCTTATCGCCAGCAGGAGCTTCGGGGTTGTTATCCGCATCACGTTCAGTAATTTGATCTAACACGTCAAAGCCTTCAATCAGTTTCCCAAAGATGGTATAGCCACCGTTCAACGAAGGATAAGGTACATAAGTAATGAAGAACTGGCTTCCGCTTGTTCCTTCTGCCTGACCTCGGGCAACGCCGACCATGTAGGCTTCGTCATATGTAAGTTCAGGAACGATTTCTTCGCGGTACTGATAGCCGGCTCCACTCCAACCTGTGCCAGTGGGGTCACCGGTCTGAGCCATGAAGTTATGATAAACACGATGGAAAGTCACACC
>DHUW01000075.1:701-1300 GCA_002409365.1 Anaerolineaceae bacterium UBA5224
TGGTCGATCACAAATGGCGGGCATTCGGTGGGCATATTCTTTTCAGCTTTCATAACTTCAATAAAGTTGCTGAGGTAGGCTGCCTGCCAATTGCCAACTGGGCGACCATTGACCAAAATCGTGGGGGTGGAATTGACACCGGCTTCAAACATGGTCTGCTGTGCTGTAGTGACCTTATTGATCACATCTTCACTGGCTATGTCGGCAGTGAATTGATCAACATCCAGACCCATGTCTCCAGCTGTAGTCTTCAACCATTCCGTCAGTTCTTCAGCTGTCAATGGTGATAAGGTCTCCTGGTTCAAGAAAATAGCATCATACATATCCCAGAAATTGCCTTGCCTGCCAGCAGCTTCGGCAGCATAAGCCGCCAGTGGGGCAGTTGGATGAAGTGAATCGAGCGGAAGCGGGCGGTAGACCAGCCTGACATCATCAGGATACTTTTCCATCAAAGTTTCAAGCTCGCCGTATGCCATACCGCAGTAAGGGCAGAAAAAGTCGGTATATTCGATTATCGTCAGGATGGCATCTTCCGGTCCTTTGATGTAATCAGTCTCGCTGACCGGGGCGAAGATCGCCAGTTGGGCTTCTTCTTCGGG
>DHUW01000075.1:1616-11792 GCA_002409365.1 Anaerolineaceae bacterium UBA5224
ATAAATATCATGACGATCCACAGGTATTTCGTTACATTTTTCATCCTGAAATTCCTTTCAAACAACGGGGATTGGTTACCGTTGAATTATCTAAAAATTATTTCCCTAATGCATCAAGGACGATTGCTCGAATCTCTTTCTGTACCTGCTCAGGGTTCTGGGCAGCATCAACGATCTTCCAGCGATCAGGCTCTTGCGCAGCAAGGATATGGTAGCCTTCACGAACTCGCTCATGAAATGATAACTCAAAAGCATCAAGGCGGTTCCATTCCGCTTTGATCTTTTTTCGTTTCAACCCGGTTAAAACATCGATATCGAGCAGGATGGTCAAATCTGGTTTTAAGCCGCCAGTGGCAAATTGCAGCATGGCTCGCAGATCATCCAGGTTCAGACCATGACCATAGCCCTGGTAAGCCAAGGTGGAGTCGCCATACCTGTCACATAATATGATCTTGCCTTCCTGTAAGCTGGGCCTGATCAACTCTTCAACCAGTTGAGCCCTGGCAGCCAGGAACAGCAATATCTCGGTTCGAGGATGAAGTTCGGTGTTTTCCATTCGCATCAGAACCTCACGGATCTGGTCGCCGATCTTTGTCCCGCCTGGTTCGCGGGTTTTTACAACAGAATATCCAGATTCTTCCAGAAATTGTGCCAGTCGAGGAAGTTGAGTGCTTTTTCCGCTTCCTTCCGGGCCTTCAAAGGTGATAAACATGCTTAATCCCTATAAATTCGCACATAACGGTTGGGGTCTTTCCCGAATGATCGGGAAACCAGGTGCGCTCGCTTTGCTAATTCATGCTGCTCCCGTCGAATTGGCGAGGGCATGGGTGGTAGGTTAATAAATTTCTCTCCAGCCTGGACCATCATGATTGCCTGTTGGGCGTGGCGTGTAGCTTCTTCGTTCAGTGTTCGTCTGACCGGGGTTTGCTGAGGTTGAAAAGAATCAGCCAGGAACTGCTCAATCTGCTCGACTGAGTTGGATTTGACCACGAAGATGGGAATGCCACGCTCCTCTGCTTCAACAATTGGCTGGAGCCGGTCGCGATAATAACGCCGCTGGGTAAGCAAAATATCAGCCTCCGAGAGGTCCTTCACCACTGTCGCAGGCACACCCAGGCTTTTAATTGCCTGTAAAAGCCGGTTTCTTGCTACACCGAAGGCAAATATATTCTTCTTACCTTCCAGTTCTGAAAAAGGCGGATTTTGAAAATCATCATCCTCCAGAAAGTCCTCGTACCGGTCAGCGTGACTGGGCTGGGGTTGGTTAGTTTGTTTTCGAGCCGGAACCTGGCTGCTGCCCCGATCGAATGGGCTTTTATCCATGCTGCCCCTTCGGATCGCCTGTGACACCGTCGGCATATTTGGTTTGGTTTGCTTGAGGATGTGCACTTGTCCTTCGTCATCCCTGAAACGATCTTCGGGAAGCATCGGATATCCACGCAAAATCGAATCTACTGCAGCGCCGACATCTCGGTGTACTTTCACCCGTCCACGATCCTGAATCTCAACAAGGATGGTGAAAGTGGGCGGAGATTTACGTTCCAAAACTGTCTTTTGGGTGCCGCGGCGCCTGGCTTCATCGTCCGAAAGTGTCACCGAAGAAACCCCGCCAACCAGGTCGGAAAGGGTTGGGTTAACCAACAAGTTTTCCAGGGCATTGCCATGCGCAGTACCGATCAGCTGCACACCGCGCTCGGCAATCGTTCTGGCTGCCTGGGCTTCCAGTTCACGCCCGATCTCGTCTATCACGATCACTTCAGGGTTATGGTTTTCGACTGCCTCAATCATCACCTCGTGCTGCAAGGATGGTCTCGGTACCTGCATGCGCCGGGCGGCGCCAATTGCCGGATGCGGAATGTCACCATCCCCGCCAATCTCATTGGAGGTATCCACGATGACCACGCGTTTAGTTTCTGCCAAAATTCGGGCAGCTTCGCGCAGCATGGTGGTCTTGCCAACACCTGGTTTACCCAAAATCAGGGTGCTTTCACCAGACTCGATCAAGTCCTGGATGATGTTGATCGTGCCGTAAACTGCCCGTCCAACTCTGCAAGTTAAACCGACAACAGAGCCGCGTCGATTGCGGATCGCAGAGATACGGTGAAGGGTGCTTTCCATGCCAGCCCGGTTATCTGCGTCAAATTCACTAATGCGGCTGACCACGCAACTGATATCATTCTGGTCAACCGGACGATCGAGTAATTTCACCTCTCCGCTAACGAAACGCGCTGTAGGTATCCGCCCCAGGTCAAGGACCACTTCTAATAGATCATCAAAATGATCTGCCTGGACTACAGCTTTGGCGATTTCCTCAGGGAAAACGCCAAGCATAGCCGCCAGATCATCAGTTATATATTTGGTTTGTGTCAATTTCATTTCCATCATCTATGACTTGATTCTATCTTAAACCGATGACTATTATCCTACCTTATATCGTTTCTAACAGAATATTAATCGCACTCTGTGATCGCTGGTTTACAAATGGTATTGTTTCTTTTCAGAATGTTTGTATAAATTGGACAGGCTTTTTTTGACAAAGCTTTATTGAGTTATTTCCTCAATCGATGCTGCAGATATAACAGCAACTGTCCTTATCAGTATTCATAATCTCAAGATTGCCATAATGTTCCATCAATTCATTCTTCACTTGCCGGATAAATTGGAAATAGTTTCCACCTTCCAAGACTTCTGCCAGTTTCATAAGAATTGACTCAGCCCCATTGTAATCATGCAGGATTGCCAAATGTTTGCCCACTCTTTGCATCTCTGCGTACAATTTCTTGCGCTGATCTTCATCCATCCCATGAGCCATAAAGGAAGCCATGACAATGTCAAAACTCTTATCAGGAAAAGGAAGCTCCCCTGCAGCATTCCCCAGCGTAAAGTAAACGTTCTGGTTTTCTATTCGTCTTTTGGCTACTGACAGCATTCCTATTGAAAGATCCAGGGCAAAGGTTTTTAACCCCATTTCGCTAAATACAGATGCCATTGCACCGTTGCCACAACCCACATCCACAATGCTGGAAAAATTGGACACATTACAATAAGGCAAGTCTTGAAAGATCCTGGTATATTGTTTCCTTTGCCTGTCAAATGCGCGCTCATAAGCCGGTGAGAGTCTGTTAAAAAGTCTGGCGGATCTATCTATGGACATTGCTATTTCCCCCTTGCATTTTCTCAACATTTTACCCGGGTAATGGGTAGCGAGCCTTCCATGTTTTTGCTTTCAAATATTTTTTGAACAGTACTGAGTTCGAGTGTCTTCCGTAGAACCAGGTGCTTTACCAACAATATCTGGGGTTCGCTTTTGGACACCCCTTCATTCTCCAGGGCTGTATCCAGCCAGGGCATATAGGATCGCACGCACAGATAGACAGGTCTGCCGAAAAGTTCCGGGATCGCAGAGGGCAAGGCATGCAGTAAATTAGTAGCATCGACATCTGGAGCTGTGGTCACCTGGACCCAAACACCTTTGGGTCCGTATTCCAGGTCTGCAAAACCAGCCAGTCGTCCATTCTGGTGGAATGAAACCAAACCGAGCGCGGCTTCACGAGACATAGGCTCAACATATTGCACCAGGCTTGGTACTACCTCCTTATAGAGTGCATTAACTGCAGCAATGTCATCCGAAGTCCACAAACGCCACGGATTCGATAGAGAAGGACTTTCTTTATTTTTTGAATCCAGTTGATAGATATTCTGTCTTGCCCAAATAGTAAAACCAGCTTTTCGAAAGCCTTCCATCAGGGAGGAAGGTTCAGGTAAATCAGCCAACACACCCCATGCTTTCCAGTTTCCGGCGCTTTTTACCAGGCTTTCGAGCAAACAGCAAATATTGAGCGGATCGGTTTCTTCCTGGCAGCCCAGAAAACACATCTGGGCATACCGCCTTACTTGTCTTTTCTCAATCTGACCGTAACAACTTTCGCCCTGCTCCCCTTCCCAGGCAATGGCAGCCTGTTCGACCAAAGGGGCAACACGCTGCATTACATTGCGTAAATTGAGGGGATCACCTCGCGTGAAAAATCGAACCGAATCCAAACTTTGCAAGACAGCACCGGTTCGGCTGATTTTATAAAGGTCGAAGGGTGTTAATTTACGGATTCCGATGAGGCTAACTCCAAAAAATAACGGTGGAAACGCAAATCGTCAGTAAGTTCCGGATGAAAAGAGGTTGCCAGCAATTTGCCTTGCTGGGCGGCAATGATTCTGCCATCCGGTAAACTCAACAGGGGTTTCGCTTTTCCATGGACTTCCGTGATAATCGGTCCGCGGATAAAGGTCAGGTGATAGTCGGGGTGGCTCGGTTTCAGAAATGGGACGGGCAGGTCAATCTCAAACGAATCGATCTGGCGGCCAAATGCGTTGCGCTGAATCGTAATATCCATCAGTTCAAGCAATGGTTGCTTTTTGCCAACGTTCTTCGCCAGCAAAATTGCCCCTGCACAGGTTCCCCAGATTGCCTTCGTTTTGCCAAACTCCCGGATAGCATCCAACAGACCATAAGCGACCATCAGTTTTCCGATCGCAGTAGACTCGCCACCTGGAATGATCAACCCGCTGAGACCTTCCAGGTGCTCTGGAAGGCGGACCTCAGACACATCAGCCTCGAGTTTTTCGAGGCTGATGCGATGTTCACGAAAATCACCTTGTAAAGCTAAGACTCCGATTTTCATTGTCGATTGTTTCGTCCTTTTGCTTACCAGCCGCGACCAGCCATTCTTTCTTCTTCGGGCAGCGAACTTGCCGATCTGCCAACCATGGCTTCACCCAGGTTTCGGCTGACTTCAGCCAATATGGCAGGTTCTCTGAAGTGCGTTGTCGCTTTGACGATGGCCTGAGCCCGTTTTGCAGGGTCGCCGGATTTAAAAATGCCTGATCCGACGAAAATACCGTCCACGCCCAGTTGCATCATCAGTGCAGCATCGGCAGGAGTGGCGATGCCGCCGGCAGCAAAATTGACTACAGGCAGTTTGCCAAGTTCGCGTACCTGCATGCAGATCTCGTAAGGTGCCTGGATGTTCTTTGCGAAAGTCATTACTTCTTCTTCCGGCAGAGATTGCAGATGGCGGATATCACCATAAACCGAACGGGCATGCCGCACGGCTTCAACCACATCCCCGGTTCCGGGTTCACCCTTGGTGCGCATCATAGCTGCGCCTTCGCCAATTCGGCGTAAGGCTTCACCCAGGTTTCGGCAGCCGCAGACAAAAGGTACCTTGAAATTGTGTTTATTGATATGGTAGGACTCGTCTGCTGGTGTCAAAACTTCAGATTCGTCGATATAGTCCACACCCAGCGATTCCAAAATCTGGGCTTCCACAAAATGTCCGATACGACATTTAGCCATCACCGGAATGCTGACAGCATCCATGATTTGTATGATCAGTTCGGGGTCGCTCATACGGGCAATCCCACCTGCTGCTCGAATATCTGCCGGGACGCGTTCCAAAGCCATCACTGCAACCGCTCCGGCGTCTTCAGCGATCTTTGCCTGATCGGCAGTGACCACATCCATAATAACGCCACCCTTAAGCATTTCAGCGAGTCCTTTTTTGACTGCGAATCCGGTTTCTTCCTGTTCCATCCAACCTCCAATATTGGCCTAATTTGATATTGGGATTGTACCACTAACCGCAGCTCTTTTTGGCTTAAGCGGCTTCCTCGCGCAAAGCGGCAACCAATTCACGGTTAAACGCTGGAATATCGGCGACAACTCTGCCCCAAACCAGGTTGCCTTCCCGGAATGCGGTCTCATCGACCCAATGGGCACCTGCATTCACCAGGTCATCTTTAATGCCCAAAGAACCGGTTGCCTTCTTTCCATCAACAATTTTCGCGGAAATCGCAACCAAACCGCCATGGCAGATGATGCCAATGATCTTGCCCTGCTCGTTGACCTTGGCAACCAGGTCAGTTGCCACTGTGGATCGGCGTACTTTGTCCGGTGCCCAACCGCCCGGCAGCACCAATGCGAAAAGGTCATCTGCAGAAATGTCTGCAATCAAGGTGTCCGGTTTGACCTCCAAGCCGTGTTTACCTTTGACCGGTTTCAAATCTACTGCAACTGTCAGAACCTGCATGCCTTCTTCCTGCAAGCGCATGGCAACAGCATAATACTCTAAATCTTCAACGCCTTCCGCAACCAGAAAAGCAACTTTTTTTCCTTCGAGTGACATATTTTTCTCCATTTCTATATTAAACCATTCAGTAATTGGATAACCATGTTTTACTGCAAAAAATAATAACATACCCCCCTCTTGGATTCCATTTTTTGTAACCGCAGGTGAGTTTATTACCGTCGGATCCGACATTCTGGGAAGAAAAACACGAAGTGTTCTCTGTAAGAATCTTAGCTATTTGGAGGTTAAGGTTCTTACATCGCACACTTCGTGTCACTATGAACGCTCAAAATGACAAAGATTTCCCTACATATCCACAAACCGGCTGTCGTCCAAATCGTCTTTCTCTGGTTTAGGGGTAACGACCTCTGCTGTCTCTTCAGGATGTGCTTTCTTGTCCGCCAGCTCGACCTCCCAGGGGCTGGCCCGCCGGGTTATCTGCCACTTGCCGCAATGCGGACAGCGTTCAAATTTACCCGCCACGATATTTATCCCCAATATAGAGCGTGGGAAGGTTTTTCCGCATTGCTTGCAGACTGCCAATCCGTACATTCCACCGCCGACCGAACCGCTGCCTTTTTGCCTGGAGGTAATCAACCAGCTAATCCCCATACCTATGAGGGTGACGACCACGATGACACCGATTATGCTGATAGTATTTTGACCAGCGTCTGCTGCACTGATGAAATTGTAAACAATCGGTCCCACGGAGATGGTCGCGTCTGTATTAGTGCTTACTTCAGCGCGCATTTCGCGCGGACCATTCGGATAACTATCGGTATTAAAAGAAAAGCTGAAGGGTGCAGCAGTCAAATCTGCCATGACTGTATCGTCGATATAGTAAACCACCCTTTCCACTGACTCCAGATCGCCATCCAAATATAGGGTCATACTGCCCTGGATATCTGCTCCGGAGCCATAGCCCCAATTACGCCTAAGTTTTAGGATCAAATCAGATCCTTCCTGTGCCTTCACTTCCGAGAATGCGAAGACGAGCGGAAATATCAGTAAAAATCCCAACCAAAGTAACTTCTTTTTCATCTATCTACTTCCATTTTGTCAAAATATTTTCGCGGTCGAAAATAAGCGTTCCCAGGTGGAGCATGCCAAAAGCAACCAATGCACACACCACGATCGCGATCAACATAAATTTGACATCAATCACCAGTTTCCCTGCCAAAACCGCAAACATTACCAGTAGAAGCGGCAAAATCACTGAGCCGGAAAGTTGTTCGGCAACGCGTGGATCACTGACCCTCGATGAAACGTAAATCGCAAAAATAGTGGCAATAATTGAGAGGATCGGACCCAAAACAAGAATTCCCAGCAGCCAGATGGGGCTGAAAATGTAACTGATCACTCCAGGTGCCAACCCAAGCAGAAGACTGCCGACCAAAAAAATTCCGAACGCGCCATAGCTGATCAGCACTCCCGGTATCACAGCTGCCAACCCTTTACCCGCCAGCAGTTCAATCGTTGTGATCGGCGTTGCCAATAGAGGTTCCAGGGTGCGGGTGGTTTTCTCGCCAACAATACTGTAAGCGGCAATGGTCGTTGGGATCATCAACGGCATCATCATGAACATAATCATGAATTGGTTCAGTAGATAGATCTGGGTACATTCACTTGCAGTCATGCCAGCACAGGCTGCCCCAAACCCGCCAGGCAAGCCTGCGCTTTCGGCGGGCAGGTCGACCCCGAGGGAACTCTTGGTCATATACAGCATTACTAACGGCATAGCCACAAAAAGCATTGGCAGCATGGTCATCGTTGTGATCACCCAGCGGTTTTTGAAAACCTCGGACCATTCCTTATCTATGATCGTTCGAACGTGTTTCATGCCTGCCCCCTTTCATTGCTCTGTACCATCTCAAGATAGATCTGCTCCAGGCTGTGCTTGATTTCACCCACAAATTGCACATCAGCGCCTGCCATAACCAGTGCATTGATGATTTTAGGGTTGCTTTCTTCAGGATCTCTCAATGAAACCACCATTTTATTGCCCACTGCTTCCACATTATCTACTCCGGCTATGCCCGCAACCAGGCCAACCCAGGCTGGCTGTACTTCGCGCAGATGGAAAACCACCTTGCGGCCAAACATTTTGTCACGCAGGTTGGCAGGGCTGTCCAGCGTGAGTAGTTTTTGTTGAAAAATGCCCACCCGGTCGCAGAGTCGTTCGGCTTCATCCAGGTTGTGGGTGGTCATGAAGATGGTTCGTCCTTCAGTTTTGAGCTCTTCGACAAAATCGCGTACAGTTTTGGATGCTTCTGGATCCAGTCCAGTGGTAGGTTCATCCAGGAACAAAATCTGTGGTTCATGGATCAGTGAGCGGGCGACAGCCAGTTTTTGGCGCATGCCTTTTGAAAAGCTCCCCACACTGTCGTGCCGGCGTTCCCATAACCCCAGCATGCTCAAATACTTGTTCACCGATTTTTCAACATCTGGCACATCGTAAAGCTTGGCAAAGATTGTCAGGTTTTTCTCAGCAGTCAAGCGTTCATACATGCCCGGCGACTCGGTCAGTATGCCTACATTTCGGCGGATGTTCGTGTCTTCCTTGCCCAACTCGAACCCAGCCACCTGGGCAGTTCCGCTTGTTGGACGGATGAGACCGGTCAGCATGCGCACCGTGGTGGTCTTGCCCGCGCCGTTAGGTCCTAAAAAGCCAAAAACCTCTCCATGCTCCACTTCCAGGGTCAGATTATCGACAGCGATAAGGTCAGTCTCCTGTTTCTTGCCAATCTTAAAAATTTTTGTTAATCCTTGGGTTTTGATCATATTCCTCGTTTCGAAACTGGGTAATTATACAATCAACCACGATTGGTAGAGTCAGTTGCTCGGTGGCAGCTCGTGGAACCAGCACTTTTTATCCTGCTTATAAAAAAACAACGCCCCGGATTCGGGGCGCTGTGATCTAAAAACTAAGCTTTTCCAGTTACTTTAAGATTAGGGGCAGATAAACCATGTAATCTGTTCCAGTTACAGTAATTCGAACAACCGCCACATCTGAGTAGTCAGTCATCAATCCTGGTGTAGCGAACATCATGTATTCGAAGGTATCTACGCCTTTGAAGATGCCATCCGGAGTATAGGTAAAGGATCCGTCAGCATTGAACACCACCGTCCCGTGATATGGTCCAGTTTCTGGTACCAATTCGACCCAAATTTTGTCGTAAACATTGGCATCAGTGTCATTCGCCAGAACGCCTGGGGCATCCACAGTCAACACATCCATACGATCGACCGTATATTCATCGTCCATTGCCATGGGAGGATGGTTGAGTACGAGACTGATCAACACAGGGTCATGGTCTGATGAGCGATAGGGTGTGGTTGGGGCAAACATCGCATCAACAAGATCGGGCTTATAGGATGTATCGTAATCAAACACATCCGATTCATCAGCATTGATATGCCAGAAGTTGGCATCCAATACGTAAGAAGCAAATTTGCGGTTACCAAGTGCATGATCAAGATAGCCGGTTTGACCATCGTATACATAACCATAAGCCACAGGTTCCTGGAAACGATCCACCAGGTTGAAATAGTCGTCTGCAGTGTCGGGCAGATTATCCGCACCTAATTTGATCATATCGATCGGGTCTTCCATGGCGTAAGAGTTCAGGTCGCCAATAATAACGTACATATCCGAACCGGTTCCGGTTGGATCAGTCTCAAGCCATTCAACCAAAGCTTCTGCAGCAGCCTTGCGGGTCAAGTTGCAGTTTCCGGCGCCATCGCCTAAGTCTGGATCACCATCACAAGCCGAGCCCTTGGATTTCAGATGGTTGACAGACACGGTGAAGACCTCACCTGTCAGTTTATCCATGAAGGTTTGTGCCAGTGAAGGACGGTTGCGAGTGGTATCAAAGCGGGGATCTACACTTGCGTCAAGCACGGCAAACTCACCAACCATCTCAACTTTCTCAGTCTTATACAAGATGGCTTGTTTGATTGCATCAGTACCAAAAGGACCAGTTGCCACGTAGCCATACATTCCTGGCTCTGTTGCTGCATTAAGCAGATCCACCAGGCTCATCACCGGTTCATC
>DHUW01000075.1:12084-13154 GCA_002409365.1 Anaerolineaceae bacterium UBA5224
CCACGGCATTCCATCGTGCCAGAAGGACCGCAGATGTCATTTACGCCGTCATCAAGAGTGGTGAAGTAATTGAGAACATTCAAACTGGCGATACGGATTTCTCCGGGAACAAGGTCAGGGGCATCGGTACGAGGATTGACCGCTTCATAAGTGGCTGTGCCAACCGGCTGGACCTTCCAAACATTAAAGTTGTAATCCATCACACCAGTCAAATCCTGGATAGTATCGCCGCCGCGGAAGTAATGTTCCAGGTTGAAGGCTGATCCATCAGGATGGCGCAGGTAGGAGGGGTTCTGATAACTGGAGCCATCGTCAATAGCGATGCTGTCCAGTACATGATAGGCAGCCATATCAATAGCGTCCTGCCCGGGTTCCACGACAGAAGTTGGGGTGGAGTGGCGTGCTGAGGTGAGCAGCAGTTCCCCGTAGCGGTCAAAGTTGAAATATTCGGAAATGACCAGTGCCTGCGGGAAAGTCACCAGCATGCCTTCCAGGTACTCGAGGTCTTTGCTTGCGAAAGGCAGTGTCAACTCAACAGGTGCGACTGTGTTGCCGGTTGAACAGGTTTGAATGGCAGAGCCGGTGATCTGGGTCAGTCCATAATACTCACTGACTGTACCAGTCAAGCGCAGTTTATCACCTACGTTCACGTCTGGTGCAGTTTTGTAGTAGATGAAAATGCCGTCAGAAGTGGCTGTATCAGCATCACCAGTTTCATCCTGGATGAAGAAGCCATTCTTTCCGCCCACCTGGAAATCGCCCACAACAACGCCTTCAGTGGTCAGGGTTTGTCCAACTTTAGGCGAAGCTGTTCCGCTGCCTTGAATTTCATAAATGGGGGTGAAAGCATTACCGCAGGCTTCTACGGTTTTGAAGGAGAAGACATAATCTGCAGCCATCGCCTCGATTGGTTCGTCCTGGTCGCTCACGTTGGCTGCCACAACGGTAACCGTGCAAACGTCGCTGGTAGCAAAATTCGCATCAGGGTTGAGCGTGAAAATTGGGTTGGCAGTTCCATCGACCGTGGCTGTATGCTCACCTGAGATCGTGCAGTTGATTGTGTACCATCC
>DHUW01000023.1:0-33254 GCA_002409365.1 Anaerolineaceae bacterium UBA5224
GCTGCTTTCAGCTGATGGCAAGGTTATCGGCGTCAACTATGCCGGATCTGACCAGTACGACACTAATTTTGCAATCAAGGGAGCCATGGCGCAAGCTGTGATCAGCAAACTCGAAACAGGCGTTGATTTCGAGTCAATCGGGGTGAACGGTACGGCAGTGTCCAATGAAGATGGAAGCATCACCGGCATCTGGGTCGCGAGTGTGAAGTCTGGCTCACCTGCCGATAAAACCGGCATCAAAGGCGGCGATATTATCACCAAGCTGGAAGGTTTGGTATTAGCCACCGATGGAACCATGTCATCCTATTGCGATATTTTGCGCACTCGTTCCGCAAGCGACACATACTCTATAGAAATCCTGCGGTTTGCCACCGAAGAAATGCTGGAAGGTCAGATCAACGGGCGCACGCTCGAGCAAACTTTCTCTTTCGCGCAGCAGATTTCTGAACAATCCGACGTTACTCTCGAGGACAGCCCTGCGGCACCCTCAGGTAGCTATGTTACCATTCAGGATGACGAAGGCGCGATCCAGGTCGATGTCCCTGCCGGGTGGACACAGGTGGATGGCAGTGTCTGGGCTGATGAAACCACCGTTTATGGCGCTTCCATCACTGCCGCGGCGGATATCGAAGGCTTTAACTATGGCTATTACGAACCAGGCATTTTCTATGCAGCCTCTGACGAGATTGCTCAATTCGGTGGTTACGTACAGCTTTTGGATATCTACCGCGAGAGTTATATGGCAGATTGTGAACTGATCGATCGCTATGATTATGAGGATAGCGCTTTTGAAGGTAAGTATGACCTGTTCTCAAATTGTCTCGGCGAGGATAACGTGTTGTTTATCCTTTCAGCCCGCCCAATTAACAACCCAACTGCGTATTTGGTTTTGCTGATGGTCAACATGATCTCAGATTCGGACTTTGAGGCCCTGGATCAGATTTTGGCGACTTTTGATGTGGTTGGCTTTCTGCCATAAAACAACTCGATAAGTAATGAAAAAGAACTGGCGATTAAAAAAGCCAGTTCTTTTTGTTTCATCTTTGATTTTTGTTTCGTTTGTTTATGAATGTCCATCTTGTTTTTTTTGATAGGTCAGGGCGGCAATGCGACAATTGCTCTTTCGCTTCCGCTCAATAGTTCCTTCATTTACCCGCAAAAATATGCTGTGAAATTGCAGTATTTCATAATTAATTTCGTGGGTCTCGGTGAAGTGGTAAAGTTATCGGCTGGTTTCGATGTCCATGCCGGGGATTTTGGTTTTGCGTTCGAGGAATTTGAGCAGTGCATCCAGGGCGAAGACCATCACCAGGTAAACAAGCGCTACTGCCAGGTAGACGCCCACAAAATCAAAGGTCGCGGTGGCGGCGCGCTTGCCTTCTGCCATCAGGTCTTGTACGGCGATCAAAAAAACGACAGCAGTAGTCTTCAGAAGTGAAATGGGCTCATTAGACCAGCTTGGCAGCGCCAGCCTTAACGCCTGCGGGAGTATGACGTAACGAATGGTCTGCCACTTGGAAAGCCCAATCGACCTGCCGGCTTGCATCTGGGCGGCACCGATTGCATTGATCGATCCGCGCAGATATTCCGCCTGGTAAGCAGCGCTATTGAGTCCCAGAGCCAGGTAGGCTGCCATGTTCTGTGAGAATGCGATCCCTATCTCGGGCAGGCCGTAATAAATAATAAACAATTGCACCAACAACGGCGTGCCGCGGAAGACCGCGATGTAAGCCCCAGCCACTTGCTGCAACCATTTGGGTCCAAAACAGCGGGCGAGAGCCAGGAGTAAACCCAGCACAAAACCGATCGCCAACCCTATCGCTGTCAGCTCAAGCGTCACTCCTGCCCCATGCAGGAAGTTCTTGCCAAAGCGTTCGAAATAACCCAACCAGGTCAGCATTAATCAGCTTCCTTTTCTTTCTTTCCGTAAAGCTCAGTGATTTTCCATAAAAATTCACGTGTGCGTGGGAACTTGGGATGGTTGAACATCTCATTTGGCGAGCCTTGTTCAACAATGTAGCCCTTCTCCATGAAGACGATCCGGTCGGCAACTTCGCGTGCGAAGCCCATCTCATGGGTGACCACCAGCATGGTCATACCTTCCAAAGCAAGCTGACGCATCACTTCCAAAACCTCGCCAATCAATTCTGGATCCAGCGCGGAGGTGGGCTCGTCAAAGAGCATGATGCGCGGGTCCATCGCCAACGCCCTGGCAATGCCCACGCGCTGCTGCTGCCCACCCGAGAGCTGTCCGGGGTAATGATCTGCCCGGTCTGCCAGCCCCACACGAGCCAACTCGTGCATGGCTTTTTCAGTAGCTTCCTTATCGGACATTTTCTTGACCTTGTCGAGACCCAGTTTGACATTGCCAAGTGCAGTCAGGTGGTTGAAAAGCAAAAAATTCTGAAACACCATACCAATATGCTGGCGCACCTTATCTTCATCTGTACCCCTGGCTGTGATTTCCTTGTTGTCCAGCCAGATCTGACCATCGTCAGGACGGGTTAGCAGGTTAATGCAGCGTAAAAGCGTGCTTTTTCCGGTGCCGCTCGGACCGATGATCACGATGGTGTCACCTTCGTTCACGGTCAGGTCGAGATTCTGAAAAATGACATTCTCACCGTATTTTTTGGTCAGGTTCTTGATAGTCAGGATGGGTTCGGGCATGACAAAACCTCCACGAGCTATGGATTGGATGGAATGGTTAGTTTCTTTTCAAGCATTGCCAGCAGGCGAGTGGTGCCAAAAACCAGCAAAAAATAAATCACTGCTGCACTCAGGTAAGCCAGCAGATAACGCTGAGAGCTGGCACCGATCAGTTGTGCCCGCCGTAAAATCTCAGGAACTCCCAGGGCATAAACCAATGAGGAGTCCTTGATCACGATCGCGGCTTCGTTCGACCAGGGTGGAATTGCCAATCTGACTGCCTGGGGCAGTACCACGTAGCGGATAGCTTGCAGGCGACTTAGGCCAATTGCACGAGCTGCCATCAACTGGTCACCACTGACCGAAAGCAAAGCACCGCGTACGATTTCCATCTGGTAAGCGCTGCTGACGATCCCCAATGAGAGCGACCCAGCCCAGAAAGCTGATAGATTGATCCCTTTTGTGACTGCAAAATAGAGGATAAACAGCAAAACCAGGGGGGGGATGCCGCGGAAAACGGTACTGTAGAGGTTCATTACCCTTGCAGCGGCTTTCCCGCCATAAACATAAAGCAGCGCTAAAATAGTCCCAATCAGAAGCCCTGAGGGCAATGCGACCAATGTCACACCGACGGTGTAGACCGTCCCTGAGGCAATGTAAGAGATAAATTGACCAAAATCCAAAGACTGCTCCAGTTATCCAGGGGCTGCTTTAGGTGCAGCCCCTGGGGATTGCAAAAATGAGTTTTTTTGCTTCGATTGTTATTCGCTAAAGTACTTTACAGCCAGTTGATCGATGAAGCCTTCATCCTGCAGTTCTTTGATGATGCGATCGACTTCGGTTTTTAGTGCCGTGTCGCCATCTGGCAAAACAATGTTGATCGGACCGGTGGAGAGTTCGCCATGATAAACCACTGTCAAATCGGGATTCTGGGCAACCAACGCCTGCACCGGCACATAATCTGCCATCAGCACCTCGATACGTCCGTTGGCAAGATCCAGTGCTGCCTGGTCTACACGTTCATAGCGCGAGAGGTTGGCTTCAGGGAGCAAACCGGGGGTAACCAGGTTGTCGGTCAGCCAGCTGTCCTGGACAGTACCAGATTGCACGCCGACCTTGTAGTTGGCGACATCTTCAGGTTTGACAACCGAACCGGTAAAGGTGCTGTTGACCACGAAAGCATCTTCAGTGGTGTAATATGCTGTAGAGAAGTCGACTGTCTTGTCGCGTTCCTCATCGTAGTTGAAACAGGAAATGGACATATCCAGCTTGCCGGAATCAACCGCAGCCACGAGGCTGTCGAAGGGCATATCCACCCACTCGAGCTCAACGCCCATACGTTTGGCTATCTCGGTCATCAGGTCAATATCGAATCCGGTTTTGTTGCCAGCTTCATCGAGAAATTCGTAAGGGGGATAATCGGCTGAAGTGCCAACAACCACTTTTTTCGCTTCATTGATCTTATCCAGCACAGACTTGGGTTCAGACGAACAACCAACCAACATGGAAGCCACCAAGACCAGGGCTACCACCAACAGAAAATATTTTTTCATTTATCCTCCAGTAAAGGAATAGGTTAATGGGTGATTATTTTCATTATAAAACAAAAACGTAGAGAATACGGGATTTTGCTGCATTTGCGAATCACAAAAATTGAAACTTGAACAAAATGGACAAGTTTTTAAGAGATTTGATTAGAAAGTGTCTTTCCCTAATCGGTCTTTTTGAAAAAAATTGTCTCCCGGTTGCTTATGCTCCACTTCTCTGAAGGTTCGAGAGAATACCGAGGATCACCGGGATATCCATCCCAGCATGGAAAAGGATCGATCCCCAGATGCTGTCGGTTTTTTGCATCAGGTATCCCCAGATGAACGCCAATAAAGTTAGAACAATCAGAAAGCCGAGTTGATCGGAGGTGTAATTGACACCTTGATGTACCAGCGTGAATACGAATACGACCAAAGCATTCGAAAGGAACTTGCCAAAGAATGGTTCTAACTTACGCAGGAACAATCCCCGGAATAACAATTCTTCTTGGGCAGCGTTTGCCAGGGCAAAGATCAACACCCAGGGAAGCCAGGCGATGATCCTCTCCGGGCTAAGGTTTTGACCTTTGAATAAAAAGCCAGCCATCCAGGGGGAGGCTGCTGCGGACAGGAAGAAAGCAGTCCCGCCTATGAGTAAACCCAATTTCAGGTTGCCTTTTTGGATATAGATCGAGTCCAGGCTACTGCCAGTAAGAAGAGTGAGGGTGATGACGGTGCTGACAACAATGAAAGACTCGTTCAACTTGAGCAGAGCCATTCCCATGGGTGATTGGCTGTTCAGCCCCAAATAATCCAAAAGGTAAATTGCGAAGACCCAATCCAGTGAGATCGCTACAGCCATTATCAACAATCCGAGCAGCAGTGACCGGTACGGTTTGAGGTGCTTGTTCCTGCCAGCAAGCCAGACCAAAGCCAATAGACTGGCAGTCACTGCAATCCTTCCCAGGTAATCAGCTGATCTATCCAGCATTGGTCTTAGCGGGCTGAAAACGATATAGAGCAGCAAGCCCAACGCCACAAACGTGAATGCCAAGGCAATCCGCCCGCCCCATTTTTTGAGCGATAACCGATGATTATCCATATACCTCCCTCTCAAACTGTCATCAGGTGTGATGGCGGTTTTGGCTTCTGCATCGCACCTGGTGTGGTGGAGATGCCAATTTATCGAACAGTGGTTGAACTTGGAATATCCGTAATTCAATTATTTATTAGTGGATAATAGAATCATACACCTTTTTGAAGAACATCCAAAATTCCTCTCCCTAGTCTTCCCCTCAACCAAGGGCGAAACTAATAGAATTCTATGCCAGTGATACTGTAAAATGAGTTTTATACTTTAAACCATGAACACGCGAATTAGTGATATACTTCGGCAGTTCTCAAGCGAGAACTTTTATTTTGGGTGTACGTTTTGGACGTTCTACGACTGGTTGATGCCAGCCTTTTGGAAGAGCTCAGCCGCAAGGCAAAGCTCAGTAAGAAAAATTACAGAATAATCAAGGCTTCCCCTGAGTAAATATCGATAAGACAGGTTGATTCATGGCAAACATTTGCCTTCAATTGCGCCTGCCTGGCACATAGAAAGAGGAGTTTTGATGACTTTACAATTTGAAGATTTTAACCTGCGCCCAGAACTGGTGCAGGCGATCAACGAGCTGGGTTATACTCAGCCCACCCCGATCCAGGCCGGGATCATCCCCCTGATGCAAAGCGGATACGATGTCACCGGGCAAGCTCAAACCGGCACCGGTAAAACAGCTGCCTACGCCCTGCCAATCCTGAATCATATCGACCCTGACCAACGCCTCCCACAGGCATTGGTGGTTGCCCCTACCCGTGAATTAGCACTGCAAGTGACCGATATGTTCCAAAGCCTTGGTCAGTTTATGGATGTACATGTCCTCACGGTTTATGGCGGCACATCTTACACTCAACAACTAAACCAGCTTCGCCGTGGTGTGCAGATTGTGGTTGGTACACCCGGACGCATCCTGGACCTGGTCAAACGTGGACGCCTGGAATTGGGCGGAGTGCGCACGGTCGTCCTGGACGAAGCCGACGAGATGCTCTCCATGGGCTTTGTCGAGGATATGGAAGCCATTTTGGCTGTCACACCCGAAGATCGCCAGACCACTCTTTTCTCAGCTACTTTGCCGCCTCGAATTCGTGAATTGGCCCGCAAATACCTGCACGATCCCAAAACGATCTCCATTCAGCCTGAACAGGTGACGGTAGCAGCAACCGAACAACGCGTTTATTATGTTAATGAATTTGACAAGCTGGCTGTACTCACCCGCTTGTTTGAGATGGAAGAGATCACTTCAGCCCTTATCTTCACCCGCACCCGCATTCGCACCGGTGAGCTGGTCACTGAGCTCAATCAGCGCGGCTACCCTTCCGAAGCGCTTTCTGGCGACCTCAGCCAGGATGCCCGCGAACATACTATGGCACGCTTTAGATCAGGTCAGATCAAGGTACTGGTGGCCACCGATGTCGCTGCCCGCGGTTTGGATGTGGAGGGAATTACCCATGTCTTCAACTACGACCTGCCCGAAGAAACAGAAACCTTTGTTCATCGCATTGGCCGGACTGGTCGTGCAGGGAGAACGGGTATCGCCATTACGCTTGCCAGACCTTCCGAGAGACGCCAGGTACGCCAGATAGAACAATTCACCCACCAGGAGATGACCGAAGGTGTGATCCCGACTGTTGAGGATATTCAGGGCAAACGTGTTGATAGCCTGATTGACAAAGTAGAAACCTGGCTCAAAAGAGGCCGCGCTAAAGAGGAACGCGCCCTGGTCGAGACAATGATCGCTGCCGGGTATGACCCCGTTGATATCGCCGCAGCTGCCCTCAAAGTTGCCCGCGCAGAAGAGAAGCAGCGCCCGATCCCCCAGATCAGCCCCCTGCCGGAGAAAGCCGTACGCCCGGAGCGACGTCCCCGTACAGAGCATAGTGATCGAGACCGGTCGAAAGGTCGAAACAGGCATGAACCTGCCGGACAAGGCAAACCCCGGGCAAGCGTCCGCGGTAAAAAGAGTGATGAGGAAGGCATGATACGACTGGAAATGGGGCTCGGCAAGGTGGATGGTCTGCGCCCATCGGATGTGGTCGCCTCGATCGCCGGCACTGCTGGCATTCCCGGCTCCTCCCTGGGCAGGATCTATATCCAAAATCACCGCACGACGGTCGATGTTTCGGAAGAGGTTCTGGACCGGGTGATCTCGACTAACAACAAATACAAAGTACGCAACCAGACCTTCACCCTCACCAAGGGATAAAAAAACTGTCATTTCGCAGAGAGTATAGCCAGGGCAAATCACCCCCGGCTATTTTTTGTTAAATCGATTATTTAATAGCCGAACTTTGCTCTCAAGTGAAGTTTCAGTTTAATAAATCAAAAGCTACTTGTATAGATGCAAATAAAGTACTATTATTTATTTATCCATTTATTTGCTTTCATCCTCAATTGAATAGACGATTAGGCTCCGGTATATTCAGATACCAATTTGTATTGTTCACATAAGTAAAAAAAGGAGTTTCTAATGAAAATCACCAGTTTTCTCAAAGGCGGTTTGGTCGCCGTTCTTTCTTTCATGTTGTTATCAGGGATTGCTTTTGGGCAGACTCCTGAAGTCACTCCATTGGGCACCGGCTTTACTTACCAGGGGCAGTTGAAGAGCGAGGGAATCCCTTATAACGGTATCTGCGATTTCCAGTTCGGGCTATATGATGCCGCCACCATGGGGACTGCAGTGGGCGAGACAACCCTAACTACTGTGACTGTGTCTGAAGGCTTGTTCACCGTTAGCTTAGATTTTGGAAGTGGCAAATTTACCGGCGATAACCGCTGGCTGGAGATCTGGGTACGCTGTCCGGCTGGTGCCGGGAACTACCAGCAGTTATTACCTCGTCAGCCACTCACTGCTGCACCTTATGCACTTTATGCACCCTATGCAGGAGAATCTGTCTCGGCTAATACAGTACCTTGGTCAGGACTTAGCGATGTACCCGCTGGATTTGCTGATGGTGTGGATAATGACACAACCTATGGAGCGGGAACTGGTCTCAATTTGACTGGCACAACCTTTTCCGTAAATTTAGCAACTGTACAATCCAGGGTAACCGGTGCTTGCGGCACTGGCTCAGCCATCAGCTCGGTCAATGCTGATGGAACCGTTACCTGTGAACCTGTGGGCAATATTGGTTGGTCACTTACTGGTAATGCTGGAACAACCCCGGGCATGAACTTCATAGGTACCACCGATAACAAAGCTTTTGAAATCAAAGTCAACAACCAGCGAGTTCTCCGACTTGAACCCAACGACACAAGTCCTAATCTGGTCGGAGGTCACGCAGGTAATTGGGTCAGCAGTGATATTTATGGCGGAACGATCAGTGGTGGTGGAGGTGCCTCAGCTCTAAACCGAGTGACGAATCATTTCGGCACAATCGGTGGAGGTAATAGCAATGCGGTGTCCGGTTATGAATCGACGATATCTGGTGGTAGTTCTAATACAGCCAGTGGAGACGAGTCAACTATTAGTGGTGGATTTACAAATACAGCCACTGGCATTTATTCCACAGTCAGCGGAGGTATAGCAAATAACAGTAGCAGTCTTCAATCGACGATAAGCGGTGGATTTAATAATACAGCTAATGGAACTGCATCAACTATAAGTGGAGGGTCTGGTAATACTGTCAATGGAGCTGGGTCAAATATTGGGGGAGGACAATACAACGAAGCCAATGGGCAGTATTCCGTAATTGCCGGGGGAGGACCCACCGACCCGGCTGATCCGGCATCAAGCAACAAAACCTTTGACAATTACTGTACCATCGGAGGCGGAGGTGGCAACCAGGCTGGTAATAATGATGATGACCCAGCAATTGGCACCTTTGCAACGGTCACTGGTGGGATTGCCAATATCGCCAGTGGTACATACTCCACAGTTGGTGGCGGGTCCTATAATACTGCTTCTGGGACCTACTCTGTTGTCCTCGGAGGTCATGCCAATTCAGCTACTGGTGATCTCAGTTTGGCTGCCGGTAACCATGCAATTGCTTCAAACCAGGGCAGTTTCGTTTGGGCAGATTCACAAGATTCATATTTCTTATCCACATCACCCAATACGTTCAACATTCGCGCGAAAAATGGTGTTTATATTAATGCTGATTCCAATTACCCGTTATTACCGGGAATGCTTGTATACAACAATTCTGCAGGGAGCGCGGCTGGTGAAGGAACCAGCATATTAGGCATATCCAACAGTGATTTTGGAGGAGGTGTTGCAGGATGGAATTGGAATGCTGGCGCAGGAGTTGGCGCATGGAGTTATTTGGGAAACTTGATAGAAGCATACTCGGGCGATTATCCCACAGGAATTTTGCGTTTCTATGTCGATAAAGAGGGAAACGTGCATTATGACGGAAGTATGATGCCATTCGTAGAGATCCAATCTCCTGTAGATGGTAAAACCTCTCATGTTTCTCTCTATGGTATCTCCGCTGCTGAAGCCTGGTACGAGGATTTGGGAACGGCGATGCTGATCAATGGAAAGGTGATCGTCGATATTGATCCTCTCTTTGGTCAGACAGTATCTTTAGTAGAAGATTACCAGGTGCAGGTGACCGCCGTCTGCAATGAAGCTGTGCTTTTGTTTATTACCGAAAAAACTCCTACATCATTTACAGTACAAGGCGTCAGCCTGGATGGAAAGCCATCCAGTTGTGGCTTTGATTACCGCATCTCAGCCAAACCCCTCGGTTCTGAAGAATTACGCCTGGAGTCCATTGAAATCCCTGAACCGATCATCACCGAAAGGGAAACACCATGAAAGAACACGTGAAACATGGATTGCGAATAGTCTTAATGTTGGCAATGCTGCTGTTGATTACCTTGACCGTACTGGCTCAATCTGGCGGAGGCTATGACCTAAACTGGAACACGACCGATGGCGGTGGTGGATTAAGCAGCGGCGGAGTTTATAGCATGAATGGCACTGCCGGGCAACCAGAAGCTGGTGTTTTGTCGGGAGGGAAATATAGACTATATGGTGGCTTCTGGCTTGTTGGAGAATCAGCCACACCATCAGAAGGGGATCTCTTCCTGCCGTTGATTGTTAAATAACTTAACAGAGTTCTCTCATGATCAGGAGAACATGAGAGAACTTTGATAATGAACCTACTCGAACGACGACGTAGGGCAGGTTGTGCAATTAAGCCTGCCTTCACGAACCTGCTATAGTCTTCCCCAATCTTTTTGTCTTTTCTTTTGAAACCGGCTACGATTGCTTATTCCTCTTCACCTGCGGCTTCGACTTTCGCCTCTGCCTTTTCGATCTGCTCCTGGTCCTTCTCGGTCAGATTAAACTTCAATACTACCGGGAAAATTGCCAGCAGTGAAGCCCCGAAGGAGATCCAAAACGGCGTAGTTGGCGAAACCTTTTCGTAGAGTTTCGCACCAATTGCCGGGGCAGGCAGTGAAAAAAGCCCCAAACCAGAGTGTACCAACCCAAAGCCTGTTCCCCGCAACCTTTGTGGCAAAACCTTGCTGAGCAGTGATTGATACGCCGGACTCATTAGGCTAAAACCCATTCCAAGCAGGAAGTAAGTTAATGCGTAACCGTAGAACGACCCAGCTTTAATAAAGATAAAGGAAGCAATTGACTGCAGAACAAAACCAAGCGCGATCGCCAGCCGCTCACCACGTTTATCGGCCAGGTGACCGGCCGGATATGACGTGATCATCATCGCGATCCCCATGATGGAAGTCAGCAAACCGATCTGCTGGGCATTCATATTGGCGATTCCTTCAAGATAGACCGGTACCAGGCTGTTTATTAACGAGGATGAGATATCCCTGATACCATCAGTGACAACGATCCAGGACATGACACCACCGGCAATAACCAGCCCGAAAATTGCAGTCATATTTACCTTCAGGGCTTTCAACTGGAGACGGGGTTTCTTGCCGTCTTCTGCACCGGGGTGTTTTGCCTTGCTTGCCATCTGTACCCTGATAACAGTGGCCACTGTGTAAATGGAAGCGGCAACGATCAACATGGTTTTAAATCCATAGCGGTCTACTAAAAAGCCACCAAAAGGGGGTCCAACAATCGCCACGATCGTATAAAAGGTATCCACAAGCCCATAAACCTTGGCACGGTTATCTTCCCGGGATTCCTCGGCGATAAATGCGCCAAAACTGGGACCCACGAGTGAACGCGTGATCGCATTCAAGCCTTCCCCCAGAAATACCCAACCCCAGGTTGGCGCCAAGATCAGGGCGATGTACGAAACTACCCCGGAAACACTGCCCGCAGCAATACTCTTGAGTCGTCCGAGGCTGTCAGATAACCAACCACCTAATATTTGCAGTACCAGGGGAACAATCTGGGAAATAGTGAAGAAAAGCCCGATCTGGGCAACATCCGCCCCCAACGATTTTAGGTAAAGCGGTAAAAACCCGCCATACATCGCGCCGGCTACATTTGCTAAAATCATCGTCACCAGGAACAAGCGCATTACGGGAGTGAGAAGCGGAGTTTTAGAACTAGTTTGTTCGTTTGATATCATGAAACTAATTCTAAGGGAAAGACTCTGATGTTTGTTCTAAATTCACAGATTATCTAAACCAGCACCTGCAAATGAACTATCAAAGTATCATTTTACGACTTCTATAAAATGTAAATAATAAAATAACCAACTTGATTCGCGACCTGCCATAACTCATTAAACCGATTCCTCCAGAAAAGCGGACAAAAATCACCACATAAAATTTTAGGATAATATTAATTGAACGATTAGTGAGAATGTTGTCAGTAACATTCATTATCTATTGACATCCGTATCGCAATTTGCTATTCTAAACATGTCAATATTGATATCAAGATAAATGAAAAGCAGAGGAGAACATATGCGGACTGTCATAACCCCAATTTTCACCATTCGCCCTTTTGAACGCGGTATCCAGGAAACTCTGGGGAGGTACACACGCTTTGTTTTGCCTGGTCTGGGTCTGCAATGGCCTTTCGCGCAGCTTGTGCGAGTTCGAGACATCCGTGAGCATACCATTGACATCATGCCCCAGTCAGTCATTACTAAAGACAATGTAGAGATCTCAGTTGACGGTGTCATGTGGGTGCGACCCTCGACTGATGAAGATTCCATCAAGCGCACTTTCTATAATATCGACGATTGGAAGCGCGCCATCATTCAATTGGCGATGACCAACCTGCGCCAGGAGTTTGGCGATCTCACCCTGGACGAAAGTCTGGTTGCCAGGGAAACAATTGCCACCAATCTCACGGGCGTTTTAAGCACTCACGCACAGGAATGGGGCTTGACAGTCAGCAAGATCGAGATCCGCCTGATCGATCCGCCAGAAGATATCAAAAAAGCCATGCACAAACAAAAAACCGCAGAACAGGAAAGGCGCTCGATGCGTCTCTTGGCAACAGGTGAGTTCGAGGCAGCCGAACAGCAAAAGCTGGCGGCAATTCAACGCGCCGAGGGCGAGCGCGAAGCTGCCATCAAGATAGCCGAAGGACAGGCAGAGGCGATCAGGCTGGTGAATGAGTCGGCTGAAAAGTACTTTGTCGGTAATGCCCAGGTGCTGAAGCAAATTGAGATGGTTGAAACCTCAATGAAGGATAATGCCAAGGTTATCGTGACCGATAAAGGCATAACCCCCACACTTTTCCTGGGCGAATTGCCTGTAGTTGAAACAAAAAAGAAATAATGTTAGCATGACATTTATTAGTTCAGGGGTTGGTTTTCACACCATCCTGTTTAACCGCATCCGATAAAAAACCCTTCCAAAAAATCAGGAAGGGTTTTTAAATCTACATTCGAAAGGTATTTATACTTTCGGGCTTTCGCCACCTTCGGCTTCATGTTTGGTCGCCAGAGACTGGAGGATTTCCTGCTTCATCTTTTCTATTTCTTCAGAATTCTCGCGAGAAGCAACCTTGTTGGTTTCCAGACCCAGTTTGTCCGAGAGCAAAAGGGTCAACAGACCTTCCATAATGCTGCTGCCGGTTGCTCCGCCTTCGTTTTGGCCGCCGTTCACCACCACTCTTGGCACCACATCGACACGAGATTGCTGTACAGCCTCGGCGAAGCGGTTCATCACCTGCTGGGTCACCTGGTATTGCGGACCGCCATAAGCCGCCACTTGTTCTTCGGTGGCGATAGCCTGGGCGATACCAGTGCGGGCGATCTTTTCAGCCTCTGCCTCCGCCAGCGCCCTGATCTGGGCAGCCTGCTGCAAAGCCTTCATGTAGTCAGCCTTACCCTGGTTGGAAAGTACTGTAATGCTCAATTCAGATTCGGTAATATTACGCTGTTGTTCGGTACGAGCCTGTACTTCACGCAGTTCGCGCTCCTTGGCGGCAGCTTCCTGCTGACGCTGGAAGGTTTCGATCTGTTCGACAGCAATCTGGCGGGAGCGCAGTTGGTTCAAAATTACTTCCATGTTCTTATCAGCACCAACTGTCGTGGGCGTACCGATCAGTACCTCTTCCAGCTCCAGGTTGTAATGCAGGAATTTTGCCTTCATTTCCTGACTAGAGAGATCCTGGATCTCGTTACGATCATGGATCAGTTGAATGAGCGTACGAGTCTGCCCAATATTTTTGAAATAGGCTGAAACCATCGGGTCGAGCGTCTGTTCAACCAACTTTTTAACATCGCCAAAGCGCTGCACCACTAAAGGTGCCTTCTGGTAATCGATGTGGATCACCACCGAAAGCGGCAGGGAAGGCTCAAAAGCGTCTTTGGTGATCAGCGACACTTCCGATAGGTTCTCATCCAGGTTGTGCGAGCCAACCTCAGATTTGATCCATTTCAAAATGATGTTGGTAGTCGGCACTGCCACAACCTTGCCGGCGTAAGTGTTAAAAGCATACTTGCCAGGAAGCAGCGGCACATTCCAGACGCCCCGGCTGCCGACGCTGACCAATTCGCCGTGGCGATATTCTGTTCCGGAAAGATCCTCGCTGACCCTGCCGGTATACGATACCACCACGCCCACAAAACCGACTTCAATGATGGTTTTTGGGATCAGTTCCACCGTCGCAAACAGGCGGTTGAGATAATAAGTGCCTTCAACCAACACCTGCAGCTGGCGACCACGCAGACCTTTTGCTGCGATAAAGCGGTCAGGCATCTGGAAGTTGTTATGATAGGTCAATTCGTCATTTTGGTCCTGCCCGACAAGGGGAGCAATGATCTCACCATATGGCAATGAAAGCCCATCGTGAATGGTGACAATGCCGATCTGATCATCAGAATCTTTGATTACCACAGGCGTAAAACCCTTACGGCTGTTGATCACTGCTGTCATCGATTCGATCGCCGACTGGTCGTCCTTGCTCAACGAAAGGAAGTGCACGCGCTCCTCAGTGATGACCACAAACTGTGCCAGGTTGATGGCATAAGTACCTTCACGCAGGATCTGGCGCTGCGGTCCACGCTGACCGCCATTGGTCAGAAAATGGGTGACATCCTGGAAGTTATTCGCCGTGGTATTACTGGCTAAAACCTGCATTGCGGAAAGCGGCTGACCATCGCGGGCGAAAACATAGCCGATCTTACCCTGCGGAATGGTCACCAGCGGTACAACATGTACGCGATATTGGATAGGCATCAGATAATGCAGACCACCGCGTAAAACATCGGGTTGATAGCCTGCCTCACCATGGAGGGCGATAAAGTTGCCTTTAACTGACTTCCGCCCAAAGCGTTTTTCGACAATACCGATGCGGTTGTTGGGGATGAAACGGATACCTGTAAGCAGGATCAGTAAAAGAAGGATTGCGACTGCAATCAAAGGAATGTATTGGTTGGGATTCATACTTTCTCCGGATCTCTTTGAAAATGAGAGACTCAATTAATATACGCCAATATTATTAGAATAACAATAGATAATATAGCTATACAAGAGGAGATCAACTTTCATACACCGCCAAATGCAATTTGCTGATCGATAACGATCTCGAGTTTCTGCATTACACTAGACACGGGAATGGTTTCCTGATATCCAATCGGGGTTATAATCGGGAAAACGATAAAAGGAGTGTGCTATGGAATTTAAAGATTCAAGAACGTACCAAAACCTTGTGAACTCTTTTGCTGGAGAGTCACAAGCCCGCAATCGCTACTCATTTTATACAGAAGTGGCGGAAAAAGAAGGTCTACTACATGTAGCAGCAATTTTTACTGAGACAGCAGATAACGAACGCGAACATGCCCTGGTATTTTTTAAGCATATCGTTGACAACCTTGGCGCTGTAACTATTCATGTTGATTCCGATTATCCTGCATCGATTGGTTCCACTTGGGAAAACCTGGAAGCAGCTGCTGCTGGAGAGCACGAAGAATTTTCCCTGCTCTATAAGAATGCTGCTGAGGTCGCAAAAGAAGAAGGTTACGACAAGATCGCCGAATCATTCACCGAAATATCTGAGGTGGAAGAACGCCATTATCAGCGTTACAAAGCCCTGGCTGAAGTGGTCAAGAACGGTTACTTTAAACGCGAACACAAAGTCTATTGG
Organism: Anaerolineaceae bacterium UBA5224; assembly: GCA_002409365.1. Lineage (GTDB taxonomy): Bacteria > Chloroflexota > Anaerolineae > Anaerolineales > Anaerolineaceae > Mesolinea. The sequence goes on from DHUW01000023.1 coordinate 15,755, forward strand.
AAATGCCGCAACTGTGGTTACATCCACGAGGGCGAAGAAGCCCCCGAAGTCTGTCCCGCTTGCAAACATGCCCAAAAATACTTTGAGGTCACAAGTTTCGAGCAGTAAACCCTACTATTTGAAATCTTGTTCTGGGTGATTAAAAAACGAGGCTGACTTAAAGTCAGCCTCGTTTTGTTCTCTTTATCATCTTCATTTTTTCTTCACCGAGCAACTTGACATAATTCCATCAATGCCCTTCCAGGTCCACCGATTCCGGGACGAAAACAGCAACTTCGCCAGTATCACCCCGGGTTACCTGGTGCGTCCCACCCAGATGATCCAGGTGGAACCAATAGAAGTTGCTCAAACTACTGACATCATTAATGCGCACCGCCAATCTGACCCCATCGGCATAGATGTATTCGCACCTCTCCCCGCATCGAAGCGGAGAAGGTTTAATGGTTTTGCGGCTCTGGCTGTTGCACATCTCGTAATAGTCTCCGATGAAGATCGTGCTCTCGCCAATGCCGTTTTGTTTCAGTCATATCTATCCATTTCATGAAAGGGGATGACCTTTGGTCTCTCATTTTCTTGGTGGTGGCTGTAGTTGGTGTACTTGCGGAACAAGTAAGTTTACAACTATTATATTAGAAAACGAGTCTGACTTTTCAGCCAGCCTCGTTCTATCATGATCAAACTTTGTTTACTTAAACATCATAGGCAGGTAAATTCGTGATCCCACAGTCTGAAAGGTGGTTTGACTGGGGACGATCTGCACATCGCCGCCAACATCTGTTAGTCCGGCTGCTTCAACGGTAATAGTATCTGCCACAGACAGCAGCACGTCGGGGGTGAATGTGGTGGTGTTGGTGGCAGTGTCAAAGCTGCAAACACCAGCAACCAGCGAACCCGTAACAACAGACTTTACCTGCGGGCAGGCTGATGCGGGCATTGCCTGGTTCCACGAGATCGTAATAACACTGTCAATGGGTACATTCTGTGCACCATCTGACGGACTCACCGCGATTACAATCGGGTCGCGCCAGTTTTGGACGGTATATTCGTAAAGCTGGGTACCGTCTGTGCCATAACTGACCGTGATGGGCAAGTTGGCGAGCTCCTCGTTGCCATCCAAACCCTTCATCACCGTTTCCCAATTGCCGCGCGTGAATTTGAATTCAAATGAAGTGCCATCAAGGATGTTGGCGGTGTATGTCCAGAGCGTGTTACTGACTTTGGTCATTGCTACCGCGCCAGGGTTCCAATTGCCAACAGCTTCGTGACCACCGACAATGTAAACCGAGCCAGGGGTCCATTCGGGAACAGTGACTTCAAAAGTCACTGCCACCAACTTGGCTTCGGCGATTTGTGAGACGGTGTTGGAAGCTGGGCTGTGATTGAAACTGGTATCAAGCGCTACCACGTAGTAATAGTAAAGCTGATTTGTGACCACGGTGGTGTCAGTGTAAGTCAACTCAGGCGCCAAAACGCGGTTGATCTTGCTGAAGGTGATGCCATCGGTGGAACGGTAGAGATCGTAGGCATAAACCGCAACATTGTCTGTGGCTGCAGTCCAGATCAGCGAGATGGAGGATGCGCTCCAGTCGTCAACTGTTAAGATGGGCGCAATAGGCGCAGTGATGTCTTCAGAGGCGACCACAGTCAGTTGACCAGCCTTGGTGGCATCATAAGGATCAGCAACAAAACCATCCTTGTAGGCATAAGTCCAATCTAGCCCGCCATTGGTTGAGTAACGATAGACGTAGTCGAAATCGCCGATTGCTTCAGGCAGCAAGGTGCCAACAAACTCGTCGTTATTGCCTGCATCAGTATTGAATGCAGCATCAGACCAACTCCAGGAAGTATTGCCACGTGGATCAGAATCGTTGGGTCCGTATCCAACCTGCGCCATCAAACTGGGAGTAGCCCCGGGAATTTGAGTAACGCCATCAATCCAAACCTGACCATAGATATTCTCAGTCGGAGTAATGCCAATGGTGTGGGTGATCGCAAATGGCCACTGCAGGTTTGCCCAGTCAATCACGTAGGCAGGCAGGGCACTGACTTCATTGGAAGATTCGCTGATCAAACCGGTGACGCTATCAACCGATTTGACAATGTAATAATAAAGCTGCCCTGGCTGGACCGCGTTGTCGGTGAAAGTCAATGCGGTGGTCCCACCAAGGTACTCATAAGGTCCACCTGACATAGGAGCGCGGTAGACCAGGTATTCATCAGCACCACTGGCGGCTGCCCATTCGAGAGTCACAGAGTTTGCCCCTATTGGACCAAGCGAAAGGACAGGTGCAGCAGGTGCGGCGGTCATCGCAGAAGTGATCACAAGCACAGTGCCCGAATTCGCTGGTACTGCCACCTGCAACAAACTTCCGTCTACAGCGGTATAGGTGGCGCTACTGAGCACATCTTCGAAATTAGCTGCTGAAGGCAGATAACCAGCGATGTTTAAATCCACATTTACTTCAACATCAGAACGATTGATGAAGACCAAAGCACCATCAATGCCGTCGAGTCTGCGTCCATATACGTAGAGCTTGTTGGTATCGTCCACGAGCAAGGTGCGGTAATCACCGGTGCGCAGGGCAGGGTGAGTGTTGCGTGCTTCTGTCAACGTGGCGTAGTAGCTGGAAAGTGCGTCCTGTTCAGTCTGGCTCTGCAGACGGGTGTAATATGGCATACCGCTTTCATCCAGCCAGGGGTAAGGCTGGCGGTTATAGGGGTCGTCCTGCCAGACACCACTGCCATCCTTGGCTACCGGACCGACCAGACCGACTTCGTCGCCATAATAAATGGTTGGAGCGCCAGGCATGGTCATCTGCACCAGGGCTGCACCCTTGAGCTTTTGAATTGCGGGTGCCCAGTCATAATTGGGGTTCAGATATTCAACAGGTGTAAAAGTGTTTGTGTTTTCATCGAGCATGAACAATGCCCGGTTAGTGTCGTGGCTGCCAAAAAGGTTCATCATGGCTGCCAGTGCTTCGGGAGCATAACGTTCCTGAAGGTTGAGAATGCGTTCATCAAATTGGCTCATGCTCAGCGGGGCAAGTTCACCAGCCGAAGAGCCGGCATTGTGGTCGTTATCTGTAAAAGTTGTGTCGCGCCAGAGTGAAAGTACAGCTGAGCTGAACTGGTAGTTCATCACTGCGTCCCACTCACCACCCAACAGCCAGCTGTTGGCAATGCCCCATTCCTCACCAGTGATGAAGCCATTGGGGTTGACAGTTTTGACTGTATTGCGGAAACCTTCCCAATAATCATTAGAAGTGATCATTGAGTCGTGCCAGGGTCCACATCTCCGCCGACATCCAGGCGCCAGCCATCTGCGCTGAGCATCCAGTGACCGGCTACCGTTATTTCAGGGTTATCCTGATTATCCCAGATCCAGGCTCTTACTTCCGCATTACTGGAATTGAGCTTGGGAAGAGAGTCGTAACCCCACCAGGATTCGTAATTGGCGGCGTTGGGAGTGCCGTCCGATCCAACGCAGGGACCAGTGCCAGCAGGCACGTCGGTAAAATAGAACCAGTCACGGTAAATGGAATTCTGGCTTTCACAGGCGCCGACTTCATGGGTAACGCCCGTAACGGTCCAGATATTTCGAGTCAGATGAGACATGGTTGAAAACACCGTCCACGATCAGGCGCATGCCACGTGCTTCTAAACCTGCGATCAAGGCTTCGTATTCCGCCTGCGTACCGAACATTACGTTGATACTCAGGTAATCCGTGGTGTCATAAGCATGATTGGAGGGTGAAGTCGAAAGATTGGGTTGAGGTAGATGGTAGTTCACACCTAAGTGCCTGCGAAATAATCCAGTTTTTCAGTCAGAGCCTGCCAGGTCGCCGCCATAGAAGTTCTTGGAATAGGAGCCTTCGCAGGGGTCGTTGCGTGTCAGCACGCGGATCGCAGATATAAGTATTCCAATCTTCTGTGTCGGAGCGGTAAATAGTGCCGCCTTCCTCACCATAGAAAAAGGTGCCAGCGGGTTTATTGTTACCGGAATCACCGTCGCGGAAGCGGTCCGGGAAGACCTGGTAAACGATGGCATTCTTGATCCAATCGGGGGTCTGGAAATCCGGCGAATAGACGGTCAGTTGGTAGGATATGTCTTCAGTATTATCATAAACTTGCCCCCAGCCACCGGTTCTGTCAGCGTCATCCTCGTAATAATCCGTGTCTGTGCCGTCAATAACAATGAAACGGTACCAGTAAACCGTCGGATCCGGGCTGGCAGGTACGGTTACCTCCCACCAATCGTAGGTCCCATCCGTATATACAACCGTCATCGGCAGAATACTTTCAACATTTGTCCGGTCGTTATACAGGCGCAGTTTCGCTTCGGTCAGGTCGTTTGCGGCAGCACGCAGGCGCAGCGTCACCGCAATGCTTGTGGTTACCGGTCCACCGGGGTTGCGATAGAGAGTGTCGCGGCTGTTGTGACCGAGGTCAGCCCACCACACATCATTATCGTGTCCCGCTACAGGAGGTTCAGTGGACTCAGGAAACTGGGTTGATACGCTCAGTACGGCAGTGCTACTCCAATCCGTTGCATTCCAATCCTCATTCGGATCATTGATGGTGTCCTGCGCATTATCCCCTCCACCACCACCAGTGTCCCAAACTTCCAGCCAGATCATATCAGGATTCCCCAATCGGTTTTTCTCGATAGCCCACTCGATCGAAGAAGACGTGCCTCCAGACAAAGCAGCTTCGTTCACACTTCCAGATGAAGACCACGTGGATCCATCCCATGCCCAAAATTGAGTGTCCTCAGGTCCATATGGACTGTCATCCACCCAGGAATAGAAACCAAATTCGGGTTTATGAGGATCATTGACGACTACATTACGACCCCAGGCGTCACTGCTGGCGCCATTAGTATCATTGGTGGTGTCAATGTAAATGGCGTATTTACCCCAATTTGTCGTCGTGATATCGGCGTTGATTGTGAAAGCAAAGTAATACTGGCTGGCATCCTCCGCCACCCATAATGTTTGCAGATCCATATTAGTATTACCATTGCCATCACCCGAGGGGTCTGCAGCAACGGGATATTCATAAGTTGGTTCAATTACTCCGTCCACCGACAAAATTGGAGTTGAGACAGATAGTGTCGCCAGAGAACCCCAATCGCTAGCCTGCCAGTCATCGGATGGGAAGTTGAGTGTGTCCTGTGCATTATCACCGCCACCTCCGCCAGTAGACCAGACCTCAACCCAGAGCTTTTCGGGGTTGTTTATGCTAGCTTTGGTAATTGACCATTCGACGATCGAGGTCGTTCCTGGTCCGCTTGCAGCTTCTACGACAGTACCGATATTTGACCAGGCACTGCCATTCCAGGCATAAATCTGTGTGTCTTCAGGTCCATAGGTGCCAGAATCCATATAGGTGTAAATTGCGAATTCCGGCTTGTGTGGATCTGTAACCGTTACGGCTCTGCCCCAGGCATCAGAAGTCGCGCCATTGGCATCCCCAGTAATATCTAGATAAATTGAATATTTTCCCCAGTTATTCATACTGAAATCAGTGTTTACCTCAAAGGCAAAATAAAATTTGCTTGAATCCTCCGTTACCCATAAGTTGGTCAGATCCACCGGGTTTCCACCTTGTGAATCGCCTGCGGGGTCGGTTGCTACCACCGGACCATACTCGGTATCCACAATGCCATCAACAGTGGGTGGTGAAGTTTGAATTATTTCTTGGGTAGGTGCCTGCGCCAGGGAGGCAGCAGGGCTGAGGATCAATGATAGTGTCAGTAGAATGGTAAGAGGTAATCGAATAGTTTTCATTTTCTCCCTTTCTATTAAATTGAAACAGATGCGTTAATTATAGTTAATGCGTAAATAGGTTTCAATACTCATTTGTCATCACTTCGAAACAAGAAAACAGCCGTCCCATTTTTCAGAGACAGCTGTCGCAGGAATCGATGTTCCTTACGTCAAGTTATCAGTTAACTTGTTTTAGGCTGGTCAGACAGGTTTCGCTATCAGTGGACTTTGCTAATGGAGTGATGGTAACAAATCTTCTTTATAAGGATCCCGGGTGTTTATTAATGGAAGGGTTGATAAACCCAACTCAAACCTGCTGAGGTAGGTCTTGTTTTCATTTACTTTCATGGGGCAGAAATTACCTTAGGTTTCAATTTCTTGTGCCATGATCCGATCTATTTCCGCTTGAGGAATATTCTGCATTGTCCCCAGGCTACGACAGATACTCGCGATTTGAGCAAATTTCTCGGCAGTTTCTATACGTTGGCATGTTTTTTCTAAACTCGACCCTACTGCCAGAACACCATGGTTCGCAAGTAGAACCACATTCCGATTTTTTAACAACGGTTTTGCGTTATCTATGATTTCTCTTGTTCCAGGTTGTCCATAAGGAGCAACTGGAATATCTCGAAATTGGACCAATATCTCTGGATGGCAAGTGTAGTCCAATGGAACATGACAGATCGCATGTGCTGTAAGATACGGGGGATGACAGTGGATGACTGCTTTTATATCCCCTCTAATCGTATAAGCAACCTGGTGCATCACCTTTTCAGAAGAAGCCCTTTTGTTTCCATAAATTTGATTATCATCCGCATCGAAGACGGCAATCATTTCAGGTTCGAGCGTTGATTTTCGTGTGGCTGCTGGCGTGATATACATCAATCCCTTGTCATGAATTGAAAGATTTCCCTCAAGAACATTGACAAGCTTCATTTCTTCCATCTGCTTAGCAATGTAAATCAGTTCATTAATGATTTCCTGACTAATTGAGTTATGCATTTTTTCTCCGATATTTTTCCTAAACTTCATCAACGCTGGAGCCAGCCAACCAAGCTATAAAGCTTACTTCATTTTAAAACAATTCTTAATAGAAAAAACCAGCGGTTAATTTCGCTGGTTTTTGATCTTTTTGTGTCGTTGCGACAAAAATCATACCTGTTGGAGCTTATGCGAACAGCCCTGGAGTAAGGTAGCGCACATTTTTTTCTTTTTTGAGCTGGTCCCATTCTGCAAGGATGGCGACTGCTTCACTGGCGACACGGCAGGAATCCTCTTCTCCTACATAGCCCCATTCGTTAGTGATCCGATTGGCGACTACTGTCGAGATGAAGCCAGCCCTGAAACCATAAAGACTTGAGAGCGTGAGGACTGTACTTGCTTCACCTTCCCAGTTCAGGATTCCTGCCTTTTGAAGATCGGAAATCTTATGATCCCACCAAGATTGCCAATAACCGTTGTAACCATGGCGAGATTGACCGGCATAAAAAGAATCTGCAGAAGCACCGATTCCAACACGATATTTTTTTCCTAACTTTTCGCAAGCTTCGATGAGGGCCATGACGACTTCCCAATTAGCCAGGGCAGGATATTCTGCCTGGATATAGGCTTTGGTTGTTCCATCATCACGAATCATGCCGGTATTAATAATCATAGTTCCCAGTGCGACGTCTTCCTGGAGAGTACCGCAGGATCCGACGCGAATGAATGTATCTCCACCCGATCTGGCGAGCTGCTCAAGAGCAACACTTGTGGCCAGGTCTCCAATTCCGGTAGAAGTAGCACTGATTGGTGTGTTCTTGTATTCACCTGTAACTGTCCGATATTCCCTCACGTACGCCACTTCCTTAAAAGATGACCAGATATCTTTGAAGCGTAACACGCGGTTAGGATCACCGGGAAGAAGAACATAACGTGAAATGTCTCCTACCTTTGTGTGTGTGTAACTTTGTCTTCCATCCTCTGTGAGAGGATCTTCAGCTGTGTAGTTGGTTAATTGGTCCATCTTTTAATCACTCCTTTTTATTGGCTTTGTTAAAAAAATTTCTAAAGTTTCAAATAATAAATATTATTTCGCTGCCAGTGCGTCTTCAACGCTGGCGTTTTCATGAACGACCGCATAAATAGCGCGAGCGAGAGGTTCGGGATTGGGTTGTTGAAAAACGTTTCGACCGATCGCCACGCCATTACCACCAGCTTTCATTACCTCTGCAATCATCTCAAGGATTTCTCTTGGATCATTTTTTCGTTGCCCACCGAGAACAACAACCGGCAAATGAGTTGAATTAAGCAGTACTTTGAAATCTTCCACATTTCCTGGATATTCAGTTTTGATAACATCCACACCCCATTCTGAGGTGATCCTGACAGCGGCACATCTCTCTTCGAGCGTAACAGGTCGATTGAACAAAACTTCCCCGATAACGAAAATGCCTTCTTCCTTGGCTGAGCGTGCAAGCTTGGCTACATTGGCGAGTGTTTTTTCAGACTCTTTGTCTCCAAAAATAGCCATACAAATAACGCCTTTAGCGCCCAACTTTCTGGCATCGCTGCAGTCAAGATAGAGGTTGAAGTTATTGTATGATGAATTTTGAAGAGGGGACCAACCGCCATCGCACCGTAACACACCTGCAGTTTGGTTGATTGTTTTAGCCCATTTCTTATAGGATGTAAAGGAAGTGAGCATCGCGTCGGTATAAGGAATCAGCCTTTCGTATAAGGCTCCAGGATTTTCGAGACCTGGTATATTCCCGAAAATCGCGGCATGGTCAAAAGCATAAATAACCATTTTGCTCGATTTGTCGAGCTGATTCCAGTTTACATATTTTTCCATAATTTCATTCTCCTTGATAATTAGTTGATTTCAATTTTTACACGGACTATACGAGATGCAATTCGATCCCAGTTCCGATAATTTGTGAGACTACTTCTTGAGTGACTGGTTTATTGGTAACCATTCGAGTCAGGCTGTTAAGTGGTGCGATTGAAAATAAAGCTCTTTTCATGAGTTTGGAATTATCGATGAGCAATGTGGTTTCATCGGCAGCCTGGATAATCAGTCTTTTACGATTGCTTTCTTCAATTTGGTGCTGCATAATTCCCACTGAAGGGTCCAAAGCTGCTGAGCACATAAAAGCAGTATCGACATGAATTTGACTAAGCTGCCGATCGACGATCGGTCCAATAAAACAGTTATGCGCACGGGAATACTCACCACCCAAACAAAACAGTTTGCAATCGTAATTTGGTTTGGTCAGTTCTTCGATCACATCCTGAAAGTAAGTAAAAACAGTCAGATTCTTTACATTTTGAAAATAGGCTAAAAGATAATAAACAGTTGTGCTGTTATCGAGCAGAATAGTGCTGCCATCTTTTATGAACTGAGAAGCATAGGCTGCAATTTTCTTTTTTTCTTCGACTTTCTGCATCGAGCGATATAGATACGATTTTTCAAAATTGCCGATCGAATTAACACAAGCACCACCCCTGATTTTTTGAATGTAGCCTTGTTCTTCCAGGATATCAAGATCCCGATGTATAGTGATTGTGCTCACCTTAAAGGTGTCTGTTAACTCCATAATGGTTGCTGAAGTATTTTTAAATATAAATCGAACAATTTCATCCCGCCTTTGATTCGCATTCATCGCTTTTCTCCATTATTTCCGACATGTTTTGACACATTATATCATAATTAATGAAATTAACCCTCATCTTTTTTAAAATATTTGATATAATTTGGTAAATTAGTGAACACACAAAGCAACATTCAAAAAGGAGTATTGTGAATCATTCATCAAAAAAAGTTATTGCCGATGAAAACGCTACCGCAGCAAGCCCATTAATGCCAGGCGAGAAACACCTTGCAACTGGAATCAAGACAGGTGATGTTTCCAGATATGTACTTTTCGCTGGCGACCCAAAACGCAGTGACCATTGCGAATCTATTTGGGACTCTTATCAGGAAGTTAGTTACAACCGGGAATACCGAAATTGCAGGGGAACTTTTCAAGGCACCGATATTTCTATCGTTTCTACCGGAATTGGTGACCTCGCCATGAGTTTTGCTGTTGAGGAAATCGCACGAAGCGGCGCAGACACTTTTATTCGTGTCGGAACAACCGGAGCTTTACAACCTGAAATCGAATGCGGTTCCTTGATCATCAATACAGGTATGATCCGCGGTGATGGTACCTCTAAATGCTATATTCAGCCTGAATATCCAGCCCTCGCCAATTACGAAGTGGTCATGGCATTGATCGATGCTTGTGAAACACTTGGCTATAAGTATTATGTTGGCATTGGCGCCTCTGCGGATTCTTTCTACGCAGGCCAGGCACGCCCTTGCTTCAATAATTACTGGCAATCCGCCTGGGACAACATGGTTGAAGATTATCGCCGGGCTGGTATCGTGAATTGGGAAGGCGAAGCCAGTGCCCTGCTTACACTCTCAAGCCTCTTCGGTCTGCGAGCCGGCTTTATCAGCACCGTCATCGACAATCGAATCACTAATGAATTTAATCATATCGGTGAGCCAGAATCTGTACATGCAGCTAGTCTGGCGGTCGTATACCTTGCTCGATGGGATCAAATGAAAGCTGAAAAGGGTGTCAAATATGTAACGCCCTCAATGTTCAAATAATCTGTAGAACACTGTTGAGTTTCTGATATGTAATCCCCAGGTGAAAAAAAGGCTTAAAAGTCGAAAACCTGGGGATTTTTAAATAACATTGGAATAGAGATAAGGAAAACTTATGAAAATACCCCCTACAACACAATTGCTGGATTTTACAGGAAAAGTCGTTTTCGTAACCGGAAGTTCAAAAGGCATTGGCGCAGCTATCGCAAAGAGATTTGCAGAAGCTGGGGCAAACGTTGCTATACACTATCATTCTCACCGCGAAGAAGCTGAACAGGTTTTACAGGCAATAAAGGTTCACGGACATAAGACTACAATGGTCCATGGCGACGTCTCTAACAGTGATGATGTGAGAAAAATGTTCGATAACGTATCCAAAGACTTGGGCGCTGTCGATGTAATGGTGAATAATGCCGGCAATTACCCTCATGCCAGTCTTCTCGATATGACCGAAGAAGAATGGGACAGCATGTTGAACATCAATCTGAAAAGTGTATTTATGTGCACTCAGGCTGCTGCCCGACAAATGGTCGAAGCTCAGAAGCCAGGTGCGATTGTCAATATCAGTTCGTTATCAGCGATCAACCCTGCCCCAGGACATTGCCATTACACTGCCGCCAAGGCTGGCGTAATGATGTTTACCAAAACTGCAGCACTTGAGTTGGGACCACGGGGAATTCGGGTGAATGCAGTCGGTCCTGGTTTGATCAACTCCCCTGTACTTGCTGATAACTGGCCTGAAGGTGTTGCCAGCTGGATGAGCAAGGTACCGCTGGGTCGCATCGGAGAGCCGGAAGATATCGCAGATGCCTGCCTGTTTTTGGCGAGCGAAGCAGCCAGGTTTATTACGGGTCAACACCTTTTGGTTGAAGGTGGAATTTATACCAATCCTATTTATTGATCGAAAAAGTGGAGTAGAAATATGAACTTATTACTTGAAGGACGTGTCGCACTCGTTACCGGAGGTGGCCGGGGAATGGGTCGCGGAATTTGCAAGATATTGGCAGAAGAAGGGGCGCATGTGATTGTCGCTGACATCGTCATGGAGAATGCCATGGAAGTTGTAAATTGGATCAACGAACATGGTGGACATGCCAGTCAGGCACACATTGATATCACTGATCCTGTAAGTGTAGAAAAAGTATTCACTGAAGCTATAGAAGAATTCGGGAAGGTGGATATCCTGGTAAACAACGCTGGAGTAACTCGAATGAATAAATTTGAGGATATCCCACTAAAGGAATTCAACTTTGTGTTTAATGTAAACACAACTGGGACATTTATTTGCTGCCAGGAGTTCACAAAACATGCAATTGAAGGTAATTATGGTGGTAGCATCTTGAATATCGCGTCTAATGCTGGCAAAGTTGGTTTCCAGAACCAGCTGCACTATAATGCGGCGAAAGCTGCCGTGATTAACATGACCAGAAACCTCGCTGCAGAATTGGCTCCCCACCACATTAATGTCAATGCGATCTGTCCGGGGGCGGTTGCCACAGAAATGCTTATGGAAGTAGCCCGATCCTTATCGGATGGCGATGAGGATGAAGCGAAAAAAATTATGCAGAGTTTCGCAGTTCCTCAGTTGGGCAGGTTAGTTCTACCTGAAGAAATTGGCAAGATCGTAGCATTTCTTGTTTCTGATTCAGCATCGATAATTCGCGGTCAGAGTATCAACGTAGACGGCGGAGCGACTCCTTACTAATTTATCTTTCCTGGAGGGCTTTACATAATGGATCAAACATCAAAAAGTGATTTCCTGAGCTTGATCAAGGGAAAATATGACTTTAGACCAATCCCCGATGAAGGCGGCTTGTTTCACCAGACCTACATTTCTGAAGATTCAGTAAACGAAACAAAATTGCGTGGACCTATTGATGAGGAACGCTCAATTAATAGTACGGGATACTTTCTCCTGGAGGATAGCCCTGATTGTTTTTCCGCACTGCATAAATTGAAGTCCGACGAAACTTACCATTTTTACCAGGGAGACCCGATTGAGCTTTTAATGCTGCATCCCGATGGAACGGCTGAAACTGTGACCTTAGGAATGGACATACGGGCTGGTCATTCCCTTCAATACACGGTGAAAGCAGGTGATTGGCAAGGTTCTCACCTTGTCCAGGGAGGGAAATATGCCCTTCTGGCAGTCTCTATGTCTCCTGGCTTCCATCCTGCAGATTTTGAGCTTGGTAATCGTCAAAAATTGACGGCAAGTTATCCAGCTTTTACGGATCTGATCTTCCAACTGACTCGATAATCCAAACTGACACTATGAAAAAACACCTCTGCTGTATTGCAGAGGTGTTTTTGGTTTGCCGACTCTCTACCAAAGAGATATCCGCATTCACCAATTACCCGTTTAAGATCTAATCGATGTCGACAGTTTATTCCGGGAGCGTATTATGGATGAAACTACCAGGACGATAACTGAGAGTAAGTAGGGGAAAGTTTTAATAATTGAAGGCGGAATTCCAAAACCAATTAATTCGAAACGGATACCCAGAGCTTCGGAAAAACCGAACAAAAGTGCAGCCAGAAGGCCATAGAAAGGCTTATAACCGCCAAATACAATGGCAATAAAAGCGGTAAAACCACGACCTTGAATCATGTTTTCAATGAATTGTGAAACAAGGATTGATGATATATAAGCGCCAGCGAGACCACATAACGCGCCGCTCCAGGTAATCGCCAAAAACTGGACTTTTTCAGGATGGATACCAGCTGTCCTCGCTGCGTCTGCATGCTCTCCAACACTACGAATTGCCAAACCAAATGGAGTCTTCATAAGAAGAACATAAGTTAAGATAACCACCAGGAAGGAAATATACACGATCGGCGAATGATGACCTAAGGCTTCTCCCAGAACTGGCACATTGACCAAAAAAGGAATCTGGATTTCGGGAATACGTGCAATAGCAGTTGGACGGAATGTGCCGGAAGTGTCGAAAACTAATCGCAGGAGGGTGGCTGTCAGACCGGATGCTAAAAGATTCATACCAATACTGGTGATCACATGATCAGTCGAAAGTTTAAGCACACAGAAGGAATAGATAAAGCTTGCCAGGACGCCAGAAACAGCACCTGCCAACAATCCTACCCAAACGTTCCCTCCTGAAAACTCGATGGCCATGATTCCGAAAAAAGCTCCGATTAACATAAAGCCTTCCAATGCAATATTGAAAACCTTCGCTTTTACACAAAGTAAACCACCCATCGCCGCAAGAATTATGGGTGCGGCTATTCGAATGGAAGCTGCGAGGAGTTCCGGTGTGAGTATTGAAAATAATTCATTCATGGTTTCACCTCTTCAGCTAATAAAGAATTATTCCTTTCTTCATTCTTGGTACTGCTATCATCAGATGAATTTCGTCGTTTACGGTGTTTTAGAAAGCCAAAACCAAGTCTGCCAGTAGCGGTCAAGACAATTAATGCCTGAACAACATCTACCATAGCCCTGGGGATTTCTGTAACACGTTCCATGTTCATACCGCCATTCCGTAAAATTCCAAACAGCGTACCAGTGAACAAAATGCCAAGAGGGTTGTTATCTGCCATCAAGGATACAACTACCCCGTCGAATCCAAGACCAGTATTAAATCTTCCGGGGAAACGATGATGTACCCCAAACACTTCGATTCCGCCAACCAAGCCAGCAATCGCACCGCTTATCAGGAAAGTCATGATGATTGTTTTTTTAGATTTGATGCCGCCATAACGGGCGAAAATCGAATTGGTTCCAACCACTTTGATTTCATAACCCAAGGTCGTGGAGTAGAGAACAAAATTAACAATGATTGCGATGACAATTGCGATAAAAAGGCCGATGTTTGCTGAGGATTGCGGAATTATTCGGGTTAACCATAAATCTGTTGCTAACGAATTGGTTGAGTAGGTGGTTCCCGTTGCACCTTCTCCCATAAGAGGTCCCATAACCAGGTAATCGGTGATCAGGACAGCGATATAGTTCAATAACAAGGTGGTAACTACTTCGTCTGTTCCCCATGTCGCACGTAAAAAAGCCGGAATTAAAGCCCATAATAAGCCAATTATTGCGCCGCAACTTAGAGCCAGGATTATGACTGAAACTGGGGGCATTTTTCCATATAGGGATAAGCCGATGGCAGCAGAAGTGATTGCGCCTAACATCAGCTGGCCATCAATGCCCATATTAAATACTCCGGCTGACATTGGAATCGCCACCGCGAGACCGCATAAGATGAGCGGAGCCGTCCAACGCAAAGTATTACCGATATCTGAGGTTACTGCGCGCTTCATACCTTCCATTACAGATATAGGTTTGTATCCGGTTAGCGCCAGAACCAACATGATCACTGCTAAAGCAATAAAGACAATAAGAATCTTCTTGCCAGCAACTAGAAGTATTTTCTTAAGGTTTTCTTGAAATGCTTTCAATTTCGCTCCAATCCACCTTCGTTTGATCGTGATCCAGCGGTGTTTCTCTTCGACCCGGTCATGAATAAGCCCAACTCGATTTCATCTATGCCCTTGTTATCGAAGCCGGCAACTATTTCTCCTTCGTACATGACGTACAACCGATCAGATAATGCAAGGATTTCATCAAGATCTGCTGAAACCAATAAAATACCAGTACCTGAATCCCGCAAATCGATAAGCTGCTTATGGATAGACTCAATAGCGCCGACATCTACGCCTCGGGTTGGCTGACCTGCTACCAGTAGTTCGGGGTTGGCGCTAAGCTCCCTGGCAATAACTACTTTTTGCATGTTGCCACCCGATAAAGTTCTGACCAGATCTTTACTGCTGGAAACTTTAATGCCGAACTCCTCGATCAAGGACCAACTTTTTTCCTCGATCGCTTTCTTTTTTAATATTCCATGATTTGACAGCTCTTCTGATAAGTAGTTACTGACTACCAGATTTTCTTCTACTGTGCAATCCTTGCTGACCCCAACAAGCAACCGGTCTTCAGGGATATGAGAAATACCTAAATTGCGACGAGCAAGTATGGATGATTTATTAATAACCTTATCCAGCATTAAGATCTGACCTGACTGAACAGGTCGCATGCCAGTTATTACCTCAATTAATTCGGTTTGACCGTTTCCTTCTACGCCGGCGATCCCAACGATCTCACCTTTGCGGACGTGAAGATTTACCTTCTTCAGGCAATCGAGTCCCCGGTCATTTTTTGTGCACAAATCTTCAAGCACCAAAACTGATCCAGTTGGTTTTGCTTCTGGTCGAACCACAGTCAATACGACGTCTCTGCCGACCATCAACCCGGCAAGTTCAGTCACATTAGTCTCAGATGTTTTAACGTGACCAGTCACTTTTCCTCGACGCATCACCGTGATATTGTCTGAGACAGCCATAACTTCTTTTAATTTGTGCGTAATAAGAACTACTGAACAGCCATTGCTGGACATGCCACGAATAATGTTGAAAAGTTCTTCAATTTCAGAAGGGGTCAAAACTGCTGTAGGCTCATCCAGGATTAATATTTTTGCTCCCCGGTACAATGCTTTGATAATTTCAACACGCTGCATTTGCCCGACAGATAATGAATGAACCGGGGCATCCAAATCAATCGAAAAACCATATTGTTTGAGAAGTTGTTCAACAATTCGTCTGGATTTTTTGTAATCAGTTAATCCAGCATGAGTCGGAGTTTTTCCTAAAATAATGTTTTCCAATACCGTCAATGATGGGACAAGCATGAAATGTTGATGGACCATGCCAATACCCAGATCGATAGCATCCTGTGGGCCGTTAATTCTGGCTGGTTCGCCGTTTATTTCTATTGAACCACTATCTGGTTGAATTAAACCGTACAGGATATTCATTAATGTAGATTTTCCTGCGCCGTTTTCTCCAATCAAACCATGAATTTCACCCAGAGAGACCTGGAAATCCACATCTTTATTTGCCACTACGCCGGGAAATTCTTTAGTAATCCCCTGCATTTTAATCGCCTGCTTCGGTGCCAAACTTACTCCTTTACCTAATTATCCATAATCAAAATGGATGGAATCTTACGCAAGTATACAGGAAAGAAAGAGACGGAATTTTCCGTCTCTTTCTTTTTTTATTTTTGACTATTTTTCCGGAACAGAAGTGTTGAATTCAATAACCAGCTCACCGGAAACAATCTTCTCGGTCAAGCTCTTGACAAGTTCGACCGCAGTTGTGATCTTATCGGCGTAATCTGGGTTCGTTGCTGCAAAATTTTCGAGTGCATCGTAAGGAACAAAATAGCCATTATTTTCGATGTTCATGAAGCCATGTTGACCACCAGCAAAGGAATCTTCTGCCAGCATCCGGCAGGCTTCGTACACGTTTGCACCAAAACTTACACCAACATAACCAAAGAAGCCGGCAGGGTACATCGTTGAGTTGTCGGAAACATCACCGGAAACAAGAATGCCCTTTTCCATAGCAGCTTCAATGACACCGACTTGGCTATTGCCAGTATCGGTCTGGATAACATCGACGCCACTTTCGATCATAGCCAGGGCAATCTCTTTGGCTTTGGCAGGATCTTCAAAACTGCCAACGTAGGAAAAACTAACTTCACAATCGGGGCACTGATCTTTGACGCCTTTGATAAAGCCATTGAGCTGGGCGTTGTTGGTGGGCTGTTCGCTTCCTTCCACAAATCCAACCATTTTTGATTCACTTAGTGTTGCGGCAACAGCACCGAGCAGATAAAAAGCCTGCTCGCCATGGAATTCAGTATCCCAAATATTAGGGATCGAAGTGCCGTCAACATTGATGAATTGGTAGATAGCGGCGAATTTAGTCTCGGGGAATTCAGCTGCAACATTTTTGGTAGGATCAGCCATGGGAGGGAAGGTGGTCAGAATAAGATCATAGCCTTCCTTAGCCATACCGCGGATATCTTCTTCATAGGCAGATGATGAATCCGATTCGATCTTCTTCACTTCGAAGCCGAAATCTTTTCCGCATTGTTCAAGACCCGCAGCCATGCTATCCATAGGGCCCTTATCGCCAAAACGCTGGTTACCGATCAATACTACCTTCTTTGTCGCTGCAGGCGCTTCAGTGGCTGCAGCTTCAGTTTCCGCTGTTTCAGTCTCTGCAGGAACCTCAG
>DHUW01000023.1:33404-44223 GCA_002409365.1 Anaerolineaceae bacterium UBA5224
TCTGCAGGAACCTCAGACTCCGCTGGAGCCTGTGTGGCGGTGGAGGCACAACCTACAAGAAGTGATGCCAATAAAATAAGGGTGACGAACATAAACAATTTTTTCTTAAACATATTTCTCCTTATATTTTTAGATGACTTGGATTATTCCAGTCACTCATTTCTCAATATTGTTTCTGTGATATGTTATTTCTGTTTTGCATCTCAATATATTTTTATTTTTTGATTATTTTGAACTTCATCTCAGCTGTTCTCAGGAGACCGCTAAAGACTTGATTGAAAGCTCGAAAATGAAGTGTATCAATCCTGGATTCAACGAAGGGCATTCTTTTTTTCCAAAATAGGGTTCCGCTCATTATCATCCTTTTTCGAGATTTACTTTCGTCCAAAATAGTTTATCTTTTTTATTTAATTATGTCAACCGTTATTTCATAAATTGCGATATATCAGCTTATAAATTTTCATAATTCTGCAACTTTGGCATTTTTGGTCGCAAAAATCACAAAATTATGGTCTTGACAAACCCGGCAAAATAATCTAAACTACACGAGTCTTCAGAAGAGTGATGTCCTAAGAGTTTACCAGAAGAAAGGTATATGATGAGTACAGATAATTACATACCAATCCGAGATTTTACCAAAACCAAGTTGGTTTCGCGTGTGGAAGATTCCATCATGAAGTACATACGAGAACAGTCGCTTTTACCTGGAGATTCATTACCGTCCCAAGCCAAGTTGGCAGAGGCTTTAGGGATCAGTTCGAGTACTCTGAGGGAAGCGCTTACCCGCCTTGAGGAGCGTGGAATTATTCAGATTGAGCATGGTAAAGGCACGTTTCTAAAACGGGATATGAATCAGCAGGAGTTTCATATTGATCTGAATCTTAGCCTTACTCAGATGATCTCAAGCCAGGGCATGGTACCTGGTTCCAGCGAAATTGGAATCACCATGGAGAAACTGCCAGAGGATTTTCAAGGGATATTAGAAGGTAATGCTGATAAAGATTACTTGTGTTTACGCCGTGTTCGAACATCCGACGAAAAACCTATAGCTTTCAGCCTGGCTTATTTTGATGATCGTTTTATACCATATAAGGATGGTCTCGCTGTTTGCACTGGGTCAGTCTATGATTTCATCAAGTCGAATACTAAAGAGACAATCACGAAAACCGATGCCAAACTATATGCAGAAATTGCCGACAAATTTATTTCTGAAAAATTGGATATCAAGGCCAAATCACCCTTATTGGTGCTACGCCAGGTACACATGAATGACCTGGGGGAGCACCTCATTGTTACAGATGAGTTCTTCTTCGACTGCCAAGTCGATGTAAAGATAACTAATAACTAATTTATTCAAGGAGATTTACAAATGCGTACAGTAAGTTGGGAAGATAATCAGGTAGTAATGATCGATCAAACTAAACTACCTTATTCGTTCGAATTGATCAAAACCCGTGATCTTCAAAGGATTTCTGATGCGATCTATCGTCTGGAACTTCGTGGCGGTCCCGCTATCGGTGCAACAGTGTGCTACGGGATGGCAATTGCTGGTCAGGATGCAAAAGGGCTCAGTAAAGAAGAAACTTTGTTGAAACTCAAAGAAGCTCAAAAAATCTTGAATTGCCGTCCAACTGCCTCCAACCTGGTCTGGGGATTGAATCGTATGCAAGCTTTTGCAGAAAAATTCCTGGAAGATAATCCTGTTGCAGATCTTGGTGAAGCAATGCTGGCAGAGGCCGAAAGCGTTGCGGATGCAGAAATCGATGTCAATAATCGCATGGCAGAGTTTGGAAATTCACTTATTCCAAACACTCCGACAAACATTGTTACCAACTGCAATACTGGTGCCCTGTGCACTGTGGATGTCGGTCATGTTATGGCAACACCTTTCCTGGCTCACAAATTGGGGAAACCGGTTCATGTGTATACCAATGAAACCCGCCCAAGACAACAAGGTGCCAAACTGAACGTCTACGAACTTGCTCAGCGAGGAGTTCCCTATACCCTGATCACTGACAACACCTCGGCTTATCTGATGCAGTTGGGAAAGATCGATATGGTCATGGTTGGTGCCGATCGCATGGTTGCCAATGGAGATTCAGCTGCAAAAGTAGGCTGCTATGCATTGGCAGTTCTCGCAAAATATCATCATATTCCCTATTATATGTTTGCGACTACCGCTACCATCGACATGGCGACGGAATCCGGAGCTGGAATTAACATCGAATTGCGTGATCCTGATGAAGTTCGCATTATCAATGGCGTCCAAATTACGATCCCAGATGCCAATGTAGCAAACTATGCTTTCGACGTCACCCCTAGCGAGCTGTTCACTGCAATCGTAACTGAGAAGGGCATAATCAAGCCCCCCTTCAAAGAAAATATTGCCAAGTTAATGAATAAGTAAAACTAATAAAGCATCTTCTATAACCCGGCGAAGTAAGTTTTCCGCCGGGTTTTTAATTTCCTTTTTCCAACTCTTTTGATGCTCCATCAAGATTTCTTTTGATCGAAAGTGAGTGCGAAGATATTTTTACGAAATAAGCGGCTAATAACTATATTTGCAGACGAGACTGACTTATCAACCAGCCTTGTTTTTTTATGGCCAGAGTGAAGCTGACTAGTAGGCTTCACTCTCTTTTACTATTATTAGTTTAGTTGCAGTGGAGTGGTGAGGCAGGTTTCACTGTCAGCATAAGTCGATATTGGAGCACTGGCAACCAGTCCGTTGTAACTCACCGTAACTGTTGCGTCAATATTTCTCGGAAGCCAAACACCTACAAAACCATTCTCCATGGTCGTTATATCAGCATTGAGGAGCTCGTTCCCTTCGCTATCCTTGATCAGGGCATGGAACTTTGTGTTTGCGAGTTCACCACGGCAGGAGGAGAGGCTGTGAAACCCGCAGGGGTGTGTCTGACTGATGTAAGGAGCGAATGACAGGTAGAACTTATCTGCTGAAAGAGGCAGCTTGACTTCCGTGGTTTCATCCGATAAAGCCAGGTATTCACCAGTGATGCTTGCTTTCAGCCCAGCCGGGTCTTCGGTTGAGCTGTCGAGTTTGTTGGTAATTTCTTCAACGGTCAACCCCGACAGGCCGTATTTATCAAGGAATACCGCTTCAGCTTGCTTGGTTTGCCGGTTTCCAAACAGGATCCAACTAGCAATTAAGATTCCAGCGAGCACGATCAGAAATATTCGCTTTGAAGATTGCTTCATTATAATTCTTCTTTCTTTATTAGGTTTTTTTGTGAGCAAGGAGCGAACCTATTTCCACAAGCTCGTGCCTTGTCGTATTTTTTAGCCGATGTCTTTCAAAATCGTCTGATATTGATCCAAGGTGATTTCACCCCTGGCTAATCTTTCGTCCAAAATTCGCCTGGCATTTTCGGATTTGTTCCTGTCTCGAATATTTCCCGAATTGAATAAACCTTTGATTGCCAGGACTGAAATCACGATGAGGATGATCCAGAAAAACAGCATGCCGCCCATCATTCCAAAACCCATCATTTTGACCTACCTTTTCTCCAGTTCGGAGATCAACCTCTGATACTCCTCTTGTGAAATTTCACCTTTCGCATAGCGCTCTTTGGCAATTTCGATCGCTGAAGAATTGCTAGAGAAGTGGGAGCTCTTATATTCACTTGACCCTGAACGCCTGACCAACCAAATTATCAGGATCACAAGCCCGGCGAGCACAGCCAAGCCGAGAAGTATTCCGAAGAACATCCCTACGCCACCGAAACCACCATAACCACCAAACCAATGACACATTTTCTTATATCCTTTCCATCCACCTCGCCTGAGGTGGCCTTTTCACCTACAGAATCAGTTTAAGGCAAGTGGGTAAAGCTCCGACAAAGGTTATGTAAAGTTATGGTGAAGAAAATTGGAGAAACTACTTAATTTGGGAGAGGAATCGAAAAAGAAAATGTGCTGCCATTACCTTCGCCTTCACTCTCAGCCCATATTTTCCCCTGGTGAGCTTGAACAAGAGCCTTCGCGATGGTCAGACCGATGCCGCTACCGCCACTGGCGCGATTACGGGACTTATCTGTGCGGTAGAAACGATTGAAAATATATGGAAGATGCGCTGGTGAAATGCCAATTCCGGTATCCTTGACCGAGAAAATCACATCAGACTTTTCACGTTGGACGCTGATCACAACTTTTCCGCCTTCAGTTGAATATTGCAGTGCGTTACCAACAAGGTTGGTCAACACCTGAAGGATGCGATCAGGATCAACGAAAGTGTCAGGCAAACCTGGCTGAACTTTTGTTTCCAGCCGGATTTTTTTATCTTCGAATTGGCGGTTGAGATTACGATGAACTTTTTGCACCAGGTCAGCAGGTGCGACAAAGCCAAGATTCAGCTCTATAGCTCCGGATTCAACCCGGCTTAATTCCTGCAAATCGTTGATCAAGCGCTGCAAACGATCGATTTCAGAATAGATTTGCTGAAAGGTTTCCGGAGAATTGGGCAAAATCCCATCCGCCAACCCTTCAGCATAACCTTTGATAGCAGAGAGGGGAGTGCGCAATTCGTGACTAACATCACCAATCAATTGCCGGCGCATGGTCTCAATCCTTTCGAGCTTTTCAGCCATTTGATTGAAACTCAAAGCCAGCTTGTCGAGCTCGTCCAGCTGATCGCCTTTCAAGCCTTGAGGAAGTGTGAGTCTTTCCTGGTATTCCCCTTCCGCAATCCGTTGACTGATACCGGTCATACGCAATGTGGGTGTGACAACCTGGCGGCTGATCAGAATACTGGCAACGACTGCCGCGATCAATGATGCCACCGATGCATAACCAATGGCTTCATATACTGCAGTCGTATATTGCGAAAACAATTCCGCCTGCATTTCTTCATTAGTGCTTAGAGAGCTTCCATTTTCCATGATGGCGTTCATTTCGTCCATGTGACGCTCAAAAGTGGCCGGTACAAAAAGACTGGCAGCTGTGATCAAAACTAAAATTCCGATCAACACGACCAGCAGATAAGATAAAAGCACTTTCCAGGCGAGATGGGTACGAATAAAGTTGATCATGGTAGACCTACTTGTCCTCAAAGCGATAACCGACACCACGAACGGTTTCGATCACAGAATCCAACCCCAGCTTCTGACGGATATGTCCAATGTGAACATCGACCACCCGGCTGTCACCGAAATAGTTATATCCCCAGACCTTCTCTAGCAATTGCTCCCGGGTGAGGACCATGCCCTGATGCTGGGCGAGGGTTAACAGCAAGTCAAATTCGATTGAGGTAAGGTCTATGTTCTTCTCACTGACCCATACCCGTCTGGCACCAGTGTCGATCCGAACATTTTTGAAGTTGAGGATGTTGCCTTGGTCAGCACTGGTTGTGTTTTGGAGTCGACGCAAGGCTGCCTTGATGCGCGCAATCAATTCTCTCGGGCTAAATGGTTTGGTCAAATAGTCGTCTGCGCCTACTGAGAGTCCAACGATTTTATCCGTTTCTTCTGAACGTGCGGTCAGCATTATGACATAGACGCTGGACCCTCTCCGAAGGTTGGCAAGAACTTCAAGTCCATCCATTTCAGGAAGCATGACATCTAAAACTATGATATCTGGCTGATATGAAAGAGCAAGAGCCAACCCGGCTCTGCCATCATTGGCAGATCTAAAATCGTAACCCTCTGCATTTAAATACGCGCTCAAAACTGTGTGTATGGAAGGTTCATCGTCAATGATTAAAATTTTGGCTGTGGTCATTGTTTCGACCCTCTAATGAAATAGTGACGTTATTTTATATGGGAATAAGATTGGTGAAATTGCCAATCTTATTCATCTAAAATTTAGTCTGGTTATTCCCACATTTCGATAAAATCACCATGCCATGTATGGATCATGACCTGATCGTTGAATCCATTCACGCTGAGCATTCCTGTCAGTTCACCATCTTTCAGGATATCAATCGTGTAATACCCGTAGAACTGTTCAGCATCGTCGGCGGTTTTGTAACCGGGATATTCCTGGTCTAGGTATTGCTGTGCGATCTCAAGAGCACGCTCTGGTGGGATGGTCATATCCTGTGGATTTATATCGTTGGGATAGTTGTATCCATCCATCATGCTGCGGCCACCCATCATCCAGCGATTACCCATTGATCCTTTTCCACAAAATATGCCTCCACTGCTCATCATGCCGTACTTAAGGTTCCACATCATGTTTGGACCATACTCCGGGAAAACTGATTGGTCGACAGGATCGACCAAAAGTTCCATTGCTCCGATTCCTGTACTTTTCTCTGCTATTCGGGCATAGGCATTATCTGTGAAGATCATGATTTCTGCCAATTCTAGATCGGCATTATTCAGGTTCTCCAGATATCCTTCAACTGCCTTTTTTGCTTGCTCAACGGTCAGAGGGTTGGGGCTGCTGTTGTTATCAAGCGGACCAAACCTGTCAAAGCCATGCACCATGTTGTAACAACCAGCTGATAGTTCTTCCTGATCATTAAATCGCGGACCAAAGAATCCATTCATCATGCCAAAGCGATTTGGCATAAAGTTGGATCGACCAAGGAAGAACCCAGCTCCGAAAATTACAACAGCCAGAATGAGGGCGGCAAACACCGCCAATATCGTTCCCAATGTTTTATTCATTTTATTTTCTCCAAAGGTGAAAGAATGATCATTGCTGCAACCACCTTTCATCCATAATATTTTCTAATATGTAGTCATTGTATATAAATTTTGTTTGAACAATGAAAAAATGTATAATTTGTTTATAAAAAGGTTCTCCTAAGTTTGAGAACATTTGCAGTTAAATCGGTTCTTATGCATTGCAGACTTAAAAATAGCAAGAAACTCAGGAAGGTAACCTGAGATAATCAAAAAGGAGAAATATGAGCGAACATATCAACAACGCCAGCAAACGCAAAGAGGCGATCAAGCAAGTCATCCGTCTGCTGCACGAGGGTAAAACGGTTGAAGAACTTAAGGCTGATTATGGAGAGGCCATTGCTGGAGCCAGCGGACAAGATATCGCTGCTGCTGAACGCGAAGTAATCAGCGAAGGGATGCCAGTGGCAGAAGTGCAGAAACTGTGCGATCTTCATGTGGCTGTCTTCCAGGCTGGATTGGAAACCGAACCCGAGCCCGAAAACCAACCCGGGCACCCCCTCTTCGATTTCCGTACTGAAAATGAGCTGATCGAACGCACACTGGAGTTAGTTGAAGGCTCCGTTCTGATTTATGCCGGCGGAGATCACAAGACCCTCGAACAATTGCGTCAAGACGCAAAGAATCTCGAACTTATCCCCTGCCATTATGACAAAAAAGAAAACATGATCTTCCCGGTTCTCGAAAAATATGGCTTTGAAGGTCCCTCCAAGGTAATGTGGGGAGTGGACAACGAGATCCGTTCAGACCTGCGCCAGTTCAATGATTTGCTGGCAACTGATCAACCACTGGGCATCACCCTCGAAAGCAGGTTTAATGAGCTCTCGCGTAAAGTCAAGGATATGATTTACAAGGAAGAGAAGATTTTGATCCCCGAGGCACTGGGTCGTTTTACTCCTGCCGATTGGCAGCAGATGAAGGATGAAATTGCAGGCGAGGTCGATCAACCGAAACTGGAGCAGATGAATGGCTTTTACAGTGCCGCTCACACCAGTGAAATTCCGCTCAAGACCGGGGCATTGACTGCCGAACAGATTGATTTGCTGCTAACAAACCTCCCGATAGACGTCACTTTTGTGGATGAAAATGACAAGGTGCGCTACTTTACCCAGGGCAAGGAACGCATCTTCACCCGTACAGCCGCGATAATCGGGCGCGATGTGCATAATTGCCACCCACCCCAGAGCGTGCACGTAGTTCACAAGATCATTGAAGAGTTCAAGGCTGGAAAACGTGATGTGGCTGACTTCTGGATCAAATCGGGAGAGGCATTTATCTACATTCGTTACTTCGCATTGCGAGATGAGGATGGTGCTTACAGAGGCGTGATCGAAGTTACTCAAAACGTAACTGCCATCCGCGCACTTGAAGGCGAAAAACGCCTGTTGGACTAAATTTCTTGAAAGATAAAACAGACCCTCCAAACTTCGGAGGGTCTGTTGATTAATGAGATGTAAGCTTTACTATTTAATAAGGGGGACGATCAGTAATGAAGCCATGCCAATCAACTTCATAAAGATGAGTGTGGATGGTCCAGCTACATCTTTCAAGGAATCCCCAACGGTATCTCCAATGACTGCTGCAATGTGTTCCGGAGTACCCCGTGAAAATTCCAGGTTTTCAATTGTCTTCTTCGCGTTATCAAAGGCTGTACCTGTATTGTTAAAAAATGGTCCGAGCAATGCTGAACAAGCCACTGAACCGACTAAGACAGCCCCAAGAGCATTCATTCCAAAAAACAAACCGATGGCAAGGGGTACCAGGATGCTGATCGCACTGGGCAGGATCATCTCACGTAAAGCATTTCGGGTTGCAATATCGATACAATACGAGTAATTCGGTTTGGCGGTACCTTTCATGATATCGGGATTCTTGGCAAACTGATCCCGCACTTCATCGACCATCTTTTCTGCTGTTTTTGCTGTTGACCCGATAACTAATGAGGAAATCAGGAAAGGCAGACAAACACCGACAAAAAGGAAGCTCAAGTTGAAGGGTGTTGTAACATCAATGGCGTCAATACCTGCCATCTTGTAAAAGGTGAGGAAAATAACGAAAGCGGTAATGGTGCCGGAAATCATGGCATAAGCTTTGGTGACGGCTTTCATCGTGTTACCTACCGAATCGAGCCTGGAGAGTTTATCAATCACACTTCTGTCCGCCTCAGCCATACCAGCAATCCCGGCTGCATTATCAACGATCGGTCCGAACGCGTCAGCTGCCATGATAAATGTGATTAAGAGATCTGTTCCGATATTCACGGCCACAAGAGCCAGAAGATTGTTGTTGGAAAGCGTGTAAACTCCAACTACCACGCCCATCAACACAATTACTGACAAAACCGGACTTTGCAGACCGTAAGCAATGCCTGTGATAAGGTTCAAGGCAGCACCTCTACTGGAAGCCTTGGCGATGTTCTTTACTGGTTTACCTTCCATCCCAGCATAATGGCGGGTGCTCAATGATGCAACTGTTGTGATGAGCACACCAAGGGTGGCGGCTATGCCGATGACCCAATCGTGTAAAAGAAGCAATGACATACTCATTGCGCCAATGATCCCAAAAATCGAGCTCACACCCAAACCGACATTAAACTGTGCCGAAGGTGACATCCCCGGTTTCCATTCACGGCTGACAAAAATACCCATCGCAGAGGCAAACACGCCGATGCTCTGCAGAAGAAATGGGAAAAATATTCCAATTTGTCCATACACAGATGCCATGGCTATTGCTACGATCGACCCTGTGACTAAATCGTCGCTGAAGGTCTGAAAAAGGTCAGCGCCACGTCCTGCACAATCGCCTACATTGTCGCCTACCAGGTCGGCAATCACTGCTGCATTTCTGGGATCATCTTCAGGGATGTTGGATTCGACTTTTCCAACCAGGTCAGCTCCGATATCAGCTGATTTGGTGAAAATACCTCCTCCAATCTGGGCAAAGAGTGCAGCCAGGCCACCCCCAAATGCAAAACCAATCAAGGCGTTGGGATCCTTAAAGATACTGAATAGGATTGAAAGTACGATCAGACTTAACCCGGTGATACAAAAACCCATCACTGAGCCTCCAAACAAGGCAACGCGAAACGGGCTGCGTTTGCCTTCATTGGCAATGTCAGCAGTTTGAAGGTTGGTTCGCACGCTTACGCTCATGCCAATGTAGGATGCCAGCAATGAAGTTAAAACTCCAAAGACAGCAGTTAACGCGGCTTTCCAATCCAGGAGAAAGTACAAAAGCCCAGCAAAGAAAGGAGTGACCATTAAGATTGTCTTGATCTGACGCTTAAGATATGTCTTCGCCCCGTCACGAATGTCGCTGGCTGCCTCGGCCATAGCTGCTGATTTTACTGGTCGTGTGGTGATCCGCAGAATGAAATATCCAGCAAGAGCCACACCCATCACTCCTGCAGCCAGGGATACAATGTACAGGCGCATGTCAAGGGTAAATGCCAGCACGATGCTGACAAGAAGCATACCTATAGCCAGAAGAAACCAGCGGTTACGTACGATGGAAGAAATTTGACTTGAAAAAGATGGTTGATCAATTTCATAATTCGATGATTGCATTGTTCGCCATTAACCTTTCAAACAAACCCAGAGATTATCTGGAAAAAATATAAGATTTTCTAAGGGGGCAGGTAAATTACTCGACTGTCCAATCAGCTAAGGAAAATATAGGGGAGTTATTTTAATATAAATTTATTTCCATGTAAAGAAACCGGCTGCATCCTTCGTCGCCCGACCGAGCTTCTGGATAATATCTGAAGGAAGGACGGCAGCCGGGTGACCAACTGCTTCCAGCGCCAGCTCGGCAGCCCGGGCATGCAGCCAGACAGCCAGCATGGCTGCATCGTAAGGTGTAAGCCTTTGAGCTAGCAAACCCACAAGCAAACCCGCCAGAACGTCGCCAGTGCCACCGTGCGCCAGGGCGGAGTTGGCAAACGGCAAAATATGGAGTTTACCTTCGGGTGAGGCAACCAGGGTGTTGGCACCTTTGAGGATCAATGTTTGTCCCCATTGTTGCGCGTAGTCTGCAGCCAGTACCTGACGATTGGTGTGAATTTCTTCCACTGGCAAACCGGTCAGGCGGGAAAATTCCATTTCATGTGGCGTCAGGATTACTTTATGGGACAGCAAAGATGGCCAATTGGGTTGCTGGCTCAGGAGGTTGAG
>DHUW01000074.1:0-412 GCA_002409365.1 Anaerolineaceae bacterium UBA5224
AAAAAGCTAAGCGTGGAAGAAAATGAAATCCGATCGGTAGGGGAAAGCGTTTACGCTTGGGTATCATCCAACAGGCTGCGGGCTTCGGTCTTGAGCTTGTTCCAACCGTGTTCGGCGCGATCGCATATTTTATCCCACTCCTCATCTGTACCTGCCCGGTAACCTTCGATATACTGGCTGCCTCGCTCTAGCCAATTCTCCAGATCCTGGTTTCTGGCAGGCCAATCGAGTTCTGCGCGATTATGTAAATTAAGCATCTGGATCCTGCGTTGTTCGATTTCAGATCTGATTTCATAGTATTCCGCTTCGGTTCTTTCACACCAAAGATATCTTTTTTGATTTTGAGCCATTCAAATTCCTTTCAAAATATCTAATATCAGATTCCGACCATAGCATAGCATAGCATAGCATA
>DHUW01000074.1:558-2651 GCA_002409365.1 Anaerolineaceae bacterium UBA5224
GCATAGCATAGCATAGCATAGCATGGCTTCCATTAACAATAAAACGTAGAATGTAAAAAAACCGGGCTCCAATTGGAGCCCGGTTTAGTAAAACTTGTGAAAATCTTACGCCATTGTGTAGTTTTCTAAGTGTATCTGAGATTCGGGGATCTCCATTGCAGCGAAGTGCTTCTCGAGCGCTCGCAGCATGGGGGCTGGACCACAGATAAAGTAGTGCAGTTCTTTGTAGTTTTCGGGCAGGTTGGCGAGCATAAGATCCTTGGTAATGTAACCTTTGAAAGGATAGTTCGGATCATGCGGTTTTTCCAAAACCTGGAAAAATTTGAGGTTAATGACGGATTTACAGTGCTCAAATTCCTGAGGGTAAAGGGCGGTATCTTCGTTCAGATCACCATAGAAGACATAGACAGGGCGGTTGTCGTTGCGATCTGTCAAAGTATTCATGATACTCATCACCGGAGCCACACCAATACCACCGGCAATCAGAACCACGCCTTTTTGCAGCGCGGGATCGTCAAGATTGTAGGTGCCATAAGGACCATCAACATAAACGCGGTCGCCAGGTTTCAGGTTAGGAATGGTGGCGGTGAAATCGCCCGCTACCTTGATTGAGAAGCGAATAGCGCCGTTGGGTGCTTCTGAACTACCTGAATATGAAAAAGGATTACGGCTCAGAGTAAAGGGTGAAGGTCCCGTGCTGATCCAGGCGATCTGACCTGCCCGGAAGGGTACACCAGCATGACCATCAGGAACCAGATTGAGTCCGTAGGTTTGAGGTGCTTCTTCGAGAACAGAGACCACTTTGTAAGGTTTTCGACCGACCTGGATGGGTTTAATGACGCGGATATAGAGGAATGCGACCACCCAGACAGCAATTTCGAGATACCAAACGGCTCTCACGAAGGGATCAGCCATGTAGTAATCGACCTTGAAAAGATGGGTCATGCCGAAGACCAGGATGACGATAGTCAGCAGGTCATGAATCAGCAGCCAAACCCGGTAATCGATCTTCAAATTTTTGCGATACGCTGAAGTGATGCCGATCAGGACCAAGCCGAACAGACCAAGCGAACCAGCAGCAAACATCCAGGGTGCTGAGAAAACGTTCAGGAATCCAAATCGAACCGGGGCCAGAAGGCTCACCAGGAGGAAGTGTGCCACGATCAAAAAGACAGCTACGAGCGAAATCTTATGATGATTACTATAGACTTTATCCAGGTCAAGCGCGTCGGCCAGCCAGCGAATTTTGCCGATGAAGATCAGCTGGATGCCAGCCAATGCCATGCCAAGGAAACCGATCAGCAGGGCAAATTCGCGGACGAAGTTACCTGTCAGTTTCCCAGAAAGTAGCATTGCTACTACGGGTAGTAGTAGCAATGCGAAATAAATTGTGTAGAATACTTTTCTCTTGTTTGAAGGACTCATCAGTTATGCCTTAATTATTGAACTTTGCGACCAGGATTACGGTCGGGTCAGTCCTTCAACAGAAACACCACTCTGTGCAGAAAGATCTTCAATTGAATCGTACATCAACTGCAGAGCATATTTGGGGTTATGCACGTAGGCACCCGGATCTTTTTGGACGAACAGGAGGTTGAAGGCAGCCTGCTGCATTCGGGGAGTGAAGGTGCTGAACTTGTTGGGGAAGACGCCTTCGCTGTCATCGATTGTGCCATCCTGGTTGGTATCAATGAAACCGTAAGGATAAGCTTCGAATTTGAAGCCCAGGCCAGTACCGACAACTTTGACCGAGTATTTGTTCAAAGCTTCCATCAGGACAGCCTTGACACCTTCGATTTCGTCGAACACAGGTTCAACGGTTCCATCGCCATCATAATCAACTTTGGACATGGATACGGTGCGATAGGTTTCCCAACCGGTAACGCCACTGTGGCAGGTTGAGCATAAGCTCTCGTCTGAATTAGCCTGTTTCACAGTGTGCAGTGAGTGAGGATCGTGGCATTCGGTGCAGGAATTGACTGTATCGGCATGCTGGAAAGCACCAACATAGGTTTTTCCTGCATATTCGAAGCCAACACCAGCAGCTGAACCCTGTTGGGCAGCAGCAGCATGGGCATAATGGGGGCCGATCA
>DHUW01000074.1:2902-5746 GCA_002409365.1 Anaerolineaceae bacterium UBA5224
CCGTGACAGGACATACAGACCGAATTTACACCAGTTCCGGTGACTTCCTTACCAGAGGGGAAGGTGACAGAATCCAATGCTTCGGCAGCCACGTTATGGCAAGCTGTACAACTGACTGGATCATTGACCTGTGCAGGAGCATCCACCTTGCCAGCTTCGGTTCCATCGTCACCGATATAATCGCGGAAACCGTCTGTACTGTGGCAGCGGGCGCATGTGGGAGGAATTTCTGCCGGATCGTCTTCATTCCAGTGAACGAAAGCCTCGGCGGCTGCATCAGCATGGCTTGAGCCCCAGTACTTAGCAGTGACATCCTTGATAACGGATAGCTCCGCATTCTCTTTGGACGAAAGAGACGAACATGCTGCGATAAGCAGAGCGGTAAAAACAATTAAAACAATTATAAAGGTTCTTTTCTTCATGTCTATACTCCATTGAAATTAGGATGAAAATAATTATATACCTTGTGAAACCTGTGTCAATATTTCTTTTTTATGGATGAGATTGTTGTGAGGATTATAAATGAGGGGAGGTTTTAGAAAAAGACACTCAACAATTGAGCATTTTTGCTGATTTGATATGTAAAAGAGCGTTTTTTGTTCCGCTTTCGCCTTAACGGTCATTGTGAGCTAGGCAAAAACCGTGCTGACCATTTTTAGTTCATCTGCGTAGGAGCTTGCTCCAAATGTTAATCTAAGCCAAAATTATATACAAACGGGAGGTGATGAACCTCCTGTTTGCATATCTAAACGATCACAAAATCACTTAACCGGTGACGGTTGTCAGGAAATTCTGGATGCCCATCTGAGTGATTTGATCAAGCACTTCTTCGATATAATCGATGTGATCTTCTTCATCCTTCAGAATGTTTTCAAGGAATTTCTTGGTCCCGTTGTCGCCTAAATCGGCAACCTGGCGGATAACTTTGTTGTACCCGTCGATTGCGGTTTTTTCAGCAGCATGGTCATTTTTGAACATGCTCTCGACATCGTCAGCAATATGTAACGGGTTGAGCTCGCTCACGATTGGTTTGCCTTCAAGGAAGATGATCCTGGCAATCAAGGCTTCCGCGTGTTTCATTTCGGCAATGGAGCGCTTTTCGATCACATCACCCAGAGGTCCATAACCCCAG
This sequence comes from Anaerolineaceae bacterium UBA5224, assembly GCA_002409365.1. Taxonomy (GTDB): domain Bacteria; phylum Chloroflexota; class Anaerolineae; order Anaerolineales; family Anaerolineaceae; genus Mesolinea. The sequence goes on from DHUW01000074.1 coordinate 4,035, forward strand.
CCTTCACAAATTTCAGCGTGGACAAAATATTGGTTAATTGCGGTTAATTCATCCTTCAGCAGGAAGTTGAGACTGTCGATGATTTCCGGTTTGCTTTTCATAGTTTCTCCTTTTAGTACATACTTGGTATCAAATCTAATTTTACATGGTACAAAAGTGTCACATGCACAGCCTTCTACATGGAAGGGTTGTCACACCCGCAAACACTCATTTTGGACTAAAACACTGGCTGAACTAAACCCCAGGCGTAGGTTTGTCTGCGACGATAGCTTTTTTCAAGCAATATCTTGATGCCGCAGGTGTTATGGATGGACTGAGAAAACAGGTTTCGCAACTTTTTCCTTGCCAAACGGTTAACTATCCTGTAACATCAGCCAATGTTTATACAATAAATTTCGAAAAAGGTACCATAATGGGCATTTTTAGCAATAATGTCATGGGTTTTTATAACCTTGACCTCCAAAATACCAAAATCGCGGACTTTCCGCGCTACGACTTTGCCATGCCGGTCAAACCTCAGGCACGCTACCTGACGCCAGTTGCCTGGGCACTCAGTTTTCCAGATGTCTGGAAACACAAAACCAAAATCAGCCGCGACCTGAAGGGCATTAAACCGCCCTACATCATGCTCTGCAACCATAACAGTTTCCTGGATTTCAAAGTCATGACCGCCGCGATTTTTCCCCGCCGTGCCAATTATGTAGTAGCACTGGATGGCTTTATCGGGCGCGAATGGATCATGCGCCAGGTCGGCTGCATTGCCAAACGCAAGTTCGTCAACGACCTCTACCTCATTCGCCAGACCACACGCCTGCTCGACCAGGGTCAGATCGTAGTCTACTACCCCGAGGCGCGTTACTCATTTATTGGCACCAACTCTGTTTTACCTGATTCGCTGGGAAAAATGCTTAAATATTTGCAGGTGCCGGTAGTAACGCTGCTTTTTCACGGTCATCACATCAATGAACCCGCGTGGAACCAGGTTTCGCGGGGAGTGCCGGTGGAAGCTGAGCTGAAATTGTTGTTTGATCGGGAGCAAATTGCCCAATTGAACCCAGCCGAGATCCAGGATCAGGTTGTCCAGGCGCTCACTTATGACGATTATGCCTGGCAATATGAAAACCATGTGTGTGTTGATTACCCCCAGCGGGCTGAAGGCTTGCACCGCGTGCTCTACCAGTGCCCGCATTGCAAGACCGAATATCGCATGAGTTCACAGGGCAGCCAGTTGCGCTGCGAAGCTTGCGGTAAGGTTTGGGAATTGACCGAATATGGTCAGCTGAAGGCGCTCGAGGGTGAGACCGAGTTCAGCTCGCCACCGGCCTGGTATGAATGGGAGCGTGAGAATGTGCGTGCTGAGGTACGGGCAGGCACATATACGATGGAATCGGAAGTGCTGATCGACTCGCTGCCCAACTCGAATGGCTTTGTTCCGCTCGGGAAAGGCTGGCTGCGGCATGACATGAACGGCATGGTGCTGAAGGGAAGTCACCTCGGTGAGGATTTTGAAGTGGTGAAGTCGAACCAGTCGCTCTATTCGATCCACGTGGAATTTAACTATATTGATAAGAAACTGGATTGTGTCGATATCAGCACACTGGACGATTCCTATTTCGCCTACCCACTGTCAAAGGACAGTTCGGTCACCAAAATTTCGCTGGCAGTCGAGGAGCTGTATAAGCTGGAGATGGAAAAAGAATAATTCCGTTATT
>DHUW01000070.1:0-15400 GCA_002409365.1 Anaerolineaceae bacterium UBA5224
ACAGATGGGCGCAAAGCCCATCTGTTAGCCTTACTTGCAGGGTTACACCACGCCCATGGTTAACAAGCGGCGGATTCGTTCGAGATTTGTTTTCAAGGTTTCTCCCAGGTAGACCCCGCCGAGTTCCTCGCGAGCACTTTCCTCCTGGCTGACATACTTTCCAAAGTAGGCAAATTTGGGCTTTCCACGAACACTGTTCAACTGCTTCGAGAAGCCATTCAACAAAAAGGCAGTTGGTTCGGAATTAATTGCCAGGCAGAGCAACTTCGGGCGGGAGATCTTGGCGTAATCTATCAGATCTTCAGTCGGCAGGTCTTGCCCCAGGTATTCAACGTGATAATTGCTTTGACGCAGCAAGACCGCAAGCATCATCGCATCCATTTCTTCCATCTCTTCCGGTCCACAGCCGACCAAAATTAGGGCACCTTCTTTAATGATCGGCAAGCCCTGCATGATACCAGCCAGGCGACCCTTGAGCACAGTGCTGGCATGGTGGCGGGTGGTAATGCGGATATCACCCACAAACCAGGCTTCATCCAATAGTTCCAGGCAGGGTTGTACAACTTCCTGGAAGATCGTCAGGAGGTCAAAATAGAGTTGAGTTTCCTCAAAAATCATGGCTGCGCGCTCTTCGTTGTGCGAAACCAGGGCGCCGAACATCAACTCTGCATAATGCCGGGCAGGTCGCGGAGCTTGTTTACGTGGTTTTGCGGGGCTAAAGGTCTGGATGCTTTCGGGCCATACTCCTTTTTCCCGGATCTGGTTAAACTGCTGAACCACCTGGCTGATGCTGATACCTGAATCGACCCTACGCTGCACCCATAATAACAACTGAATATCCCGTTCTGAATAAAGCCGGTAACCGTTAGGCAGGCGAACTGGTTCAAGCAGGTTGTAGCGTCGTTCCCAGGCGCGCAGTGTCACAGGTTTTATACCGGTGCGATGCTGTACTGCCTTGATCGTAAATTCGGGCTCTGATGGGTAACCGTCTATCGTGCTCATTGTGTGCTCCTTAATTCTGCAGAGGCATCAAAAACAATCTGGAGAAATTCTGCCCGTTCATCGGGTGTCATAAAACGCGGTTTCGCTGTATTTTCCAGCGTGATCGTGAACAACTGCGTGCTTATGTGTCGCCCCTGGTAGAAGAAATGTTTTTGGATAAATCCGTCATAGGTAATGTAAAATCCGGGTTGGTCGAAAAACAAGTTACCCAATCCATAATGAATAAGTGCACCGGAATAGAATTCGAGGGCTTTGCCAACATGCGATTGACTGCCATTGACGATCACAGCGCCAGCTTCAGCCAGGGGGCGAAAATCACGAATTTGCAGGCTGGTGGCGGTCTGCAGGTAATCTTCCTGGAACTGGAGGGTCACTATAGGCAGGTAACCTTCTTTCTTCAAATCTACAATGGTTTGCTTAATCCATCCCCAATCTTCACATGGTGCAGAGCCGCTGCTTTCGTCAGTTGCCCATGCCATCAGTGGACCATAAGAGTTACATCCTACAAAAGCGAGTTTGTTACCGTTATGTTCAATTTTGAGGGGCGCTTTGGCACTTTTCAGGTCCGTGCCGCCAGCATACCATTGCATGCCATTCTCACGATAAAGATTCAGTGAATACGGTACAGAATCGATCTTATAAATGGCGCGCACGTCGTTATTGTGATTGCCTGTCAGCTCGACGATATCTGTACCGAGCTCTTTAAGCAGATCGATGTATTCGGGATCGCTGCAGAAAATAAAACCATCATAATCCGGGTCAGGAAAGGGACAATCTTCAAAGAAAGAGACCTCATTGCTTATATGTGTCAGGTCTGCTCCACGCATCACTTTGCGTATGTTGGTACCCGGGTAAAGCACGCCTTCAGTCGACATGACAAAAGCTGTGTCGCGTGCCATGGCGGTCACACCCGTCATGATCAGGCTCGTCAATTGCTCTGGGTGGAAATTGCTTTCAGGCAGAAGTGCGCTCAATATTTCAGGCGTTACTTCAGGTCGGCTCACACCCAGGCGAATGCCGATCGGAAGCGAGAGGGCGTACTCTGACAGGTCAAACTCGTCGTCAAGCGGACTGATGCCGTCGATCGAGATAACCTTAAATTCCGGTTGAAGCAGATCAAAAGGCACGATCATCCAATAACCATTCGGTTCATCCGACAGACCACTGCTGGGCGTGGGTTGAAGAGCGACCCGATGCGGATATTTAGGATCGATCAGGCGCTTCAACAAAAGAAGGGGTTCTTTTGCATAGACTCCCTTGAAAGGCGCATTCTTGCGGTCTCCGGTCCCGGTAAGCTGCGCTTTCAGCTCATCGAGAGTGATGTCATCCTGGACGGTAAAGAAAGGTGCCACCAGGGCATACACCTGGTAATTTACCAATTCATAAGTTTGCTCAGCGGAGACGACTTCCACGATGATATCGGCTTCAATGGGGTTGTCCGTCAGGACCATGCCGAGTGGGGTTGGTGTGTTTTCGAATAATTTTTCAGGCAGGCTGGCGCTGAGGTATAACCTGAGCGGACCAGGGGTAGGGCTTGGACTTGGAGAAGGGCTTGGCTGTTTGGTGGCGGTAGCATCAGGCTGTGAAGTGGGTGAAGTTAATTCAGTCTCGGAAACCTGCGAAGAAACGTTCTGGCATGCTGAAAGTAAGAGACTGCAAGCCAGAATAAACAGAACGATTTTTGTGATTAAGTGATTACTATAATTTCCAGTCATTTGTTAATTGGTCTCCTGAATAAGCGGAGAAAAATACCTTATAAGTGATTGCGCTACTTTGTATAACCTTGATTATAGCTTCTCTCAACGAGGGGCGCAATGTCAAATTCCTCGATGAAAGTTTAATATTTGTAAATACCTGTAATGGAAACTGAAGGACGGCTAAGGGTTCAATCCATCCGGTGGCTGGGCTCCATATTGGTTGAAGAGGTCCTCCCACTGCTGAATTTCTTCATCAGACATTGCTGGTTGTTCCGTGTCGGCTTGCGACTCTTGTTCATAAAAATCCCGCAGCAACCGGGCAAATTCCTGGCTGGTAAGGACCGCTGCGCGATAAGTCCGGGCAGAAGCCTGGACGGTGCGGTCGGAACTTACCAGGGTGTGGTTTTGGCTGGCACCTCTCAGCTGGCGGAAATAATTAGCGATTGCAGCATCTGCAGTTTGACCGGCAGGCACAAAGACTGCTTTGACAAGGCCAAAATTGCGCTGACCGGCTTGCCCTGTGGCTGCCCGGTCAAAAAAAACCATAGCACGCGAATTTTTAGCACGAAGATAGGGGGTTAACAGACCGACCAAGGCTTGCTCGTCGTCAAGGTCCCTCAGGGTCAACCCCCGGATGTTTGGAATCAGATTATGACCGTCGATAACGTATTGCATGCAAATATTGTAACCCAGCCAGGCTGTATGCGTTTTTTTGATTTACCAGCACGATTATAATTAGTAGTACAATGGAAAACTTATCCAACAACGACGATTTTCAAGAAGTCACCTCGGCAATCCCCGGTATCTCTGTATTTGCCCCCAAACCAAAAGTCGACGAACGACGAAATGCCCAGACTTATACCTGCCCCCAATGCGGCGGACACCTGGCTTATAACCTGGTCACGTCAGGGTTGGCGTGCCAATATTGTGGCTACCAGGCAACAGTGCAGGCTCGTCCGCTCGGACCAGTTGCAGGAAATCGTGAATTTACCGTAGATACGATGAAACAGGCAGATCAAGGTTGGGGTAAACTGCGCAACCTGGTGCATTGTCAACAGTGTGGAGCCGAATTGACGTATCCGCAAGGTGCTGTTGCAACCAGTTGCCCCTATTGCGGCTCCAATAGTGTCAATGTTACAGTCAGTGAGAGCAACTTGTTTCAGCCCCAGTCGCTTCTCCCTTTCAGCATAAAACCCGATCAGTTGAAACAGTTTACCCAGGTTTGGCTCCAGGATGGCTGGATGCATCCTTCTACGCTGGGTGAGGCTGCACGGATGGATAAATTCATCCCGTTTTATCTACCTTACTGGGCGTTTTCGACCGACATCTCATTTGATTGGCAAGCTGAAGTGGCACATACGGTTACCGATCGTTATTACGATGACGCCAGTAAAAGTTGGAAAACGCGCACACGTATCGAATGGCGTTGGGAGAACGGCTCGGTGCAAAAGAAGTACACCAACTTGTTGATTTGTGGAGTGAACCCAAAACGTTTGAATTCGAACATCCTTGATGAGCTGCAACCATTCGATATGAGCAAATTGGTCGCTTTCAACCCCGATTACCTAGCGGGAATCAATGCCAATGCCTTTGACATCGATTTAAATACAGCCTGGGGGGAAGCCAAAATCAAACTTCGTGAAGCGGCACGTGAGTTGGCGATCCGGGATGCCAGCAACCGCCAGGTTCGTAACCTGACCATTGATATGAGTTATGCAGACGAAAATTGGCGCTATCTGTTTTTGCCAGTCTATATCGCTGTTTACTTGTATGAAGGCAAGAGTTACCAGGTCATGGTCAATGGTCAAACCGGAAAGATCTTCGGCCAGAAACCGATTGACTGGAAGAAGGTATGGACCGCAATCATCCTGGCTCTTGCACCGGGCTTGTTGTTGATGTTGATCGGTCTGCCTTTTATTCTGCTGGCAGGAAGTGGACTGGGAGTTATTTTTATCGGGTTCATCTTACTGCTTATTGGCGGTGCAATCGGTTTCTCAATTTACAGCAAAGCGACCCGATTGGAGGCATTGTGAGCGAGTTAAATGCAGCCAATCTTTCTACCCCTGAAGTACGGGAAGATGCCTCCTGGATGCCAGGGGCAAAGCTTGAAGCCTGCCCGGGATGCAAGCGGGTATTCCTGGTGCCAGCAGAAAAAAGCCAGCAGCTCTGCCCATTATGCTACCAGGCAAATTTGGCACCCCAACCGAGTTACATCCGGCGGGAATCCCCAGAAATCGTCGTCCAGACTCAACTGAACTCAGCAGCCCTGCAGCAAAATCTGGAGAGCTTTATTGAACCAGTTCCCTATCGCCTGGCAGATCTGACTGTTGAAAACCTGGTTAATCGGGCACAATTGGTCTGGTGGCCGTTATGGCTCGTGGATGCCGATCTGCAGGGCAATTGGACTGGCACGATGGGCTTCGACTACCAGGTCAGAACCGCCAAAGAGAATTTTGGAAACGGTGGCTGGCAAAGCAGGAGTACTCTGCGCACGCAGACCCGCTACGAACAGCGCAAAGGGACCTTGAACCGTCATTATGACAATATTAAGGTGCCGGCTCTGCGTTCACACCAAAAACGCCTGGAGCAAATTGGAAATTATGAATCTAAACCCAGCCTTGCCTACCGGGATGGAATTTTGGGTCAAAATAGTGTTCAAATTCCTGAGATTGAACCTCAAGAGCTGCTGGAAGTCGCTAAAACGCACTTGCACAGTGCAGCCGAGCAGGAAATCATGCAGGCAAATGCCGCCCAGCACCGCCAGAATGTCAAGTTTACCGGTGATTATCTCAATCCCAACTGGACTCAGCTGCTTATGCCCATCATCAGCAGCTGGTACAAGGATGATGAGGGAGTAACCCATCCGATTACGATCAACGGACAAAGCGGAAAAATTTATGGCAAGCCCCTGTCATCCACAAAGCAGGCCTCCCGGCTGACACTTGGACTCCTGGCGATCCCGGCTTTGTTATTCCTGGCTTTGTTGGTGGTCTCTCTTGTTGCTCCAAACTCGTTGCCAGTGGATTCGGTGTGTAGTGGCGTAATTTTGTTCTTCCTGGCTCTCATCGCTTTGATCCCCCTGTTTCGGGCGCACCAATGGAACATGCGGGAAAACAAAATCGAAGATTTCAGATAGGCTGCGGAATATGATGCTGTTCTATATTGCATTCCTTCTTTACCTGTCAGGTGTTATTGGTGTGCTGGTGGAAGGACCGGGCGAATTCTGGTTGTGGTTTCTCTCTTTTGGGGTCTTGATGGACCTTACTTTATTTTTGCTTTCTTATCTTGGTTCCAAAAAACTCAGTGCTGTTAAAAAAGTCGACATGCTCGCGAAGGTCGCTCATTTTTTGGTGTTTCCCCTGGCTGGTTTGGCATTTTATTTTCGCCTGAAAGCGGAAATTTCGTCGTTTTCTCTCGTTGTGAGTATAATATTGATCATATGGACGTATTCGATTTTTAAACTACATAAATCGTGGCGGAGGCAAGTTCGAAATGAATAACGTATACCCATCATCGCACCCCCTGGTTGGCGCAAAACTGACACTCTTACGTAATGTCAAGACCGATTCAAAAAAGTTTCGCGAACTGATCCGTGAGATCGCTGCAATGCTTGCTTATGAAGCAACAGCTGATCTGGCAATCAGAGAGATCGAGGTGCAAACTCCGCTCATGGTCACCAAGGGTTCAGCCCTGATGGAACGTGTCGGCCTGGTTCCGATATTACGATCGGGTCTGGGGATGGTGGAAGGTTTCTGGGAGCTGATGCCCGGAGCAGAGGTCTGGCATATCGGGCTTTATCGCGATGAGAAAACTCTCAAACCGGTCTCTTATTACAACAGGCTTCCAGTGGAACCAACAGTTTCGGTCAGCCTGGTGCTTGACCCCATGCTTGCAACCGGCGGTTCAGCTGTTGCGACAGTAGACATTTTAAAGGCGTGGGGCGTTAAAAAGATCAAGTTTGTTGGGATTCTTGCCGCTCCGGAAGGTATCGAGCGGCTGCACAACGCCCATCCGGATGTGCCAATTCATGTTGCCAAGATCGATGAAGGTTTGAACGAACATGGCTTTATTTTGCCTGGTCTGGGCGACGCCGGTGACAGGCAATTTGGTACATAAGAGATTTTTATAATACCTACAAGACATACCTAAAGATAAGAAGTTAACAGCGTCTCGAAAATTTTATTGCTGATCACCCGGGCAACTTTGCCCATTGGGTAGTTCTTCAAATATGCCACTGAAACCCAAAGCAAATTTTCTCTTATTGTTAAAGGGGATGAGAAGGGCGAAGCTTGCCAAGCGTGAACGCTGATTTTAAAATGCGTGTAGGCATGATCGAATACGCCAATTTTCTCATCAACCGCAATTTTCAACCCGGTTTTCTCGAAGACTTCCCGATTTAAACAATCCAGCAAGCTTTCGTCGGTCTGTTCGACCTTACCTCCTGGGAATTCCCACAAGCCGGCCAGGACACCGCTTGAATCTCTTTGACGCAGCAGAACCTTTCCATCTCTTTGGATTACAGCCACACAGACTTCATAGTAAGGCACCGGAGCTTTTTTGACCCTGACAGGTAGATTCACCTGGATCCCTTGTTGGAAGGCCAGGCAAAATTTGCCAACTGGGCAGGCAGGGCAGAGGGGTTGACGGGGCAGGCACACTAGAGAACCCAGGTCCATTAGTGCCTGGTTGAAATCGCCAGCGCGATCCTGCGGTAAAACGGATTGCGCATAGTCTGCAATCGTTTTCTCAAAACTGGCTGAACCGAACGGGTCCTGCAGGGCAAGAATGCGGGAGTAAATACGTTTGATGTTGCCATCCACAGCTGCGGCAGGCTCACCGAAGGCGATTGATGCGATCGCTGCAGCAGTGTAATGACCGATCCCTGGCAGCTTTTCCAGATCCTCAGGTTTGGAAGGCAGGTGTCCACCGTATTCTAAAGAGACGATTCGGGCAGTTTTGTGCAAATTGCGGGCACGGCTGTAATATCCAAGTCCTTCCCACTCTCGCAGCACTTCTGACAGGTCAGCTTTTGCCAGATTTTCCAGATTTGGAAAGCGATTCAGAAAGCGCTCAAAGTAAGGCAAAACAGTTTCAACCCGGGTTTGCTGGAGCATAATTTCAGAGACCCACACCCTATAGGGGGTGGGAAAAGAACGCCAGGGCAATTGCCTGGCGTTAGCGTCATACCATCTCAATAATTCCTGCGGGAAAGCCATTTAGAACTGAAATGTACCTCTTTGGGGAGCCAGTTTGACTTCGAGGTTGTCAACATAGTCCAGTAATTGCTCGTTTAAACGAGCCCAATCGTCCGAGCCCAGGATGGTTTGGGCTTTTAACCTGGATTCCATCAGGGCGCCCAGCAAGACCTGGGGGTGGTTTCCGTAAGCAGTTACCCAGGCATCGGTCACTTCGAAGCCGAATTTATTTAGTTGCGGCAAATACTCCTGCAATACATAGGCGAAGTAATCTTGTTCGTGTCCGGGCTTGATGTCCCAGGTCAAAATGAGTTTCATCATGATCTTAGAGCGCGGAAAGTTTAGGGTCCAGGGCGATCACCTGGGTACCTTCCTCGCTAAAACTCGCTGTCCCTGCTATTTTATAACTTTCCATCGTTTCCAGTTCTGTTAGCCCCATCTCTTTGAGGAATTTGCTCAATGGATCGAGATCCAGTTTGGAATATGGGGTTTCATATTGCATCGGAATGACAATATTAGGTTCAAGGATGCTGATCACTTCAGCAGCTTTCGAAGCGTTTAGGCTGTTGCCGCCGCCGACAGGAACAAGAGCAATATTAATGTTGCCCAACTCTTCGACCATCGTCTGGCTGGGCACCGTGTTGGTTTGCCCCAGGTGCAGGATCGTGATCGTTCCGTAATCCAGCACATAAATGGTGTTGCGCAAATCTTTGTTCTCAGCCAAGAACGGTGTCGTTTGGATGCCAGTAAGAAACACTCCGCCGCGCTCATATTCACCAGGACCTTCGATAACGAAGGGGTTGCCCTTCACCACGCTGACATTATTGTGAGAAAGGTCGTTACTGCTAACGGTAACGATCTCCGATTTCAGTTTTAGCGGGTTATAGCCAGCAACAGCTGAATCAAACGGGTCGGTTACCACCGTGGCAAAATTTCGTTCAGTGATCCGAAAACAAGAATTCCCATACCATGTAATTTCCATTAATAATCCTCCGATAACGAACCAGTGATCAGGTTTCGTCTCAACTTAATATTATATCAGGTAGCCCCCTTACCTGAGGTCTGGTGAAGGAGGTTTGGTTGAAGAAGGCTCAAATGAATGCTGTAATGATTTTTTATCGGATATTATGAGGGGGCTTAGTGATATAGCAATCCGATTTTGAATTTTTCACACCCAAAACGGAAATCCTATTTCCAATTCGGCATGACCGGCTGGTTATTCTCATCCTTCCACCACATACGGTACGTATCGAACATGATTGTCATTGTCTCTGCTTTTTCTTCAGCGGTCATCAAGCGGGGCTGGACTTTATCGATAAACTGGATCGGGATCATTTCCAAGCCCAAGTATTTGCCTTCATAAAAAACATGCCGGTCAAGAAAACCCTTGTCTGTGTTTTCAGCGAGACCGTATTGGTCAAAAAAGAGGTTGCCTAGTCCATAATGAAAAAAGCTGTCTCCATAAAACTCAGCATAATGTGGCACGTGTGACTGACTTCCGCTGACAATGATCGCACCAGCGTCGGCAACTATCCTGAAATCACGCTCTATGGCATAGATTGGAGACCAGGTGTAGACCTCTTCGTGCTGGAAGGTGGCAATCACCAGGTAACCCTCGTCCCGCAGCTCCCGCACCGTTTGGGCCATATAGTCCATGTCGCAGTGATAAGCCCCGGAAGCAGTCTCGCTTGCCTGGGCAAAATTGGGTGATTTGGCATTGCAACCAATGAAAGCAATCTTGTTGCCATTCACTTCCATTTTTACTGGCGCGCTGGCATCAAAGATATCTTTGCCTCCGCCGTATACTGGCCAACCCTCATTCTTGTAAAGCTCGAGGGTATAGAGCATGCTCTCTTCACCATAATCCTGGAAGTGATCGCCGGTCAACTCTACGATGTCCGTACCGACATACCGTAGAAGCTCCATGTAATTTTCGGGTGAACAAAAGACCAGGTAATTGCCCGCAGTGTGCGGTGGGCAATATCTGGCGAAGGGTACTTCGTTGCTGATATGCAAAATGTCCGCCTCCTGCATTACGGAGGCAATCAACTCGCCTGGTACAAGCACGCCGCGCTCGTCCATCCCAACCGCGGTGGCGCGCACCATGGCAGTGACACCTGTGAGCATTACGGTCGTGATTTTGGATGGATCAAGATTTGAAAACTGAAAAGCAGCCAATTCAGGTGGTAGGCTGAAGGTCTCGCCGGGTTCAAGCAGGCTGGCTGAAACCGGTACATTGAGAGCATATTGATCTACCTGAAAACCCTTGTGAATGGGGGATTGCCCGTCAATACTCAAGACCTTCCAGCGAGGCTCGATTTCTTCAAAGGGGATGATCGCCCATGTGTTCTGAGAGATCCAGGCGCTTTCGAGTAATTTGTCTTTTGGTGTACTTAAAACTGACAAACCGGATGCCCCCAAAATGCTGGTAAGGGCCGGCAGGTCCTCTTCGCTGACCAGCAGGTTGGTGATCTCGCCTTCAGGCTGCCCTTGCCAGAGTTTTAGCAGCCAGTCGTGACTGACCTCGTCAGTCACCGTGGGGAAGGGTGCTACCAGGGCATAGACCCAATTGCCAACGGGGTTATTATCATTGAAATCGAAGGTATAAACGATTTCATTAGAATTGCCTTGCGTTATCGGCAGATTTTGCTGCTCAACCAATTGACCCAGGCTGATGGGCAGATCTGGATTTAGCTGATAGACAAAAACAGGAGATTCGTCGGTGACAGTTGGGGTGGATTCTTGTGGAAGTTCTGCAGTCGCAGTTGCTGCCTGGATTGTTGTTGGGGAGGGTTTGGTCGGTGGAGAGAGTGTAGGCACAGTCTGGCAAGCTGCCAGGAAAAGTGTAAATATCAGTGTGAAAAACGAGAGATAAACTGAGTCTTTGCGCATAATATTTTTTGAATAATTTATTAAATTTTACCCACTTTCCTGATAACTGGAGTAGAGAACCCTTACAGACGGTGAAACCAAAAAGAACCGCTTTACAGACAGTGTTGTTTTCTCGTTTGTTGATTGGCAGAAGCCTCTTTTGAGTTCTAATTCAAGAAAAGGGAGACCCTAAAAGGTCTCCCTTTTCTAGGCAATAACCGGGATCTGTTCCAGATAACAAATCTTTAATTTTTTGTAAAACTCAAACCGCTTTCAGCGCGGTCGATTTTGATCGTGTCGCCCTCGCTAAATTCACCACTCAGCAGTTTGAGAGCAAGCGGGTCTTGCACTTCCCTCTGAATTGTGCGTTTTAACGGTCGGGCACCGAATTCGGGGTCGTAACCTACATCCGCCAGCCAGTTCATCGCAGCAGGGCTGATTTCGAGCTTGAGACCACGATCAGCGAGCAAATCGCTGACATGCTGCAGCTGGATGCCAACGATCTCGCCCAAGTTTTCGCGTGTGAGCGGCTTGAAGACCACAATTTCATCGACTCGGTTCAAAAACTCAGGTCTGAAGAAATTCTTCAAAATATCCACGACCTCATCCCGACTGACCTGCCTGGGTTGACCAGTCTCGTCGTTCATCCACAATTGGCTGCCCAGGTTGCTGGTCATGATGATCAAGGTGTTGCGGAAATCGACCGTGCGTCCCTGCCCATCAGTCATGCGTCCATCATCCAGCACCTGTAACAGGGCATTGAAAATCTCTGGGTTGGCTTTTTCGATCTCATCGAACAAAACCACGCTGTATGGGCGGCGACGCACTGCTTCGGTGAGCTGGCCGCCTTCTTCATAGCCTACATATCCTGGGGGTGCACCAAACAACCGGCTGACCGTATGGCGTTCCTGGTATTCGCTCATGTCGATTCGTACCATGGCGTTTTGATCGTCAAATAAAAACTCTGCCAGGGCGCGCGCCAGTTCGGTCTTGCCGACACCGGTGGGACCGAGGAAGATAAACGAGCCAATCGGGCGGTTGGGGTCCTGCAAGCCGGAACGCGACCGCCGCACTGCGTTGGATACGGCATTGATAGCTTCGTCCTGCCCGACCACACGCTCGTGCAAGCGTTCTTCCATATGCAAAAGCTTTTCCATTTCGCCTTCCAGCAGGCGGCTGACGGGGATGCTGGTCCATTTCGCGACCACATCGGCGACCTCTTCAGAATCCACTTCCTCTTTCAGCAAAGCACCGTGCTCCTGCTGGCTCTTGAGTTTGGCTTCTGCTTCACCAATTTGTATTTGCAGATCGCGGATCGTGCCATAACGCAGACGGGATGCTTTTTCGAGATCGGAATTGCGCTCGGCCTGTTCCATTTCGTGCTGGGCTTCGTCCAACTTTTCTTTCAAAGCCTTGAAGTTCTCGATGGCTTCCTTTTCTGTCTGCCATTGGGCAGTCATCGCCTTCGATTTCTCACCGAGGTCTGCCAAATCTTGCTCGATCTTTTCGAGCCGGTCCTGCGAAGCTTTATCCTTCTCTTTTTGCAGAGCCTGTTTTTCGATTTCAAGCTGCATAATTGCCCGGTCAACCTCATCCAGAGCCTGGGGCTTGGAATCGATCTCGGTGCGCAGGTGCGCTGCAGCCTCATCGATCAGGTCGATGGCTTTATCCGGCAAATGGCGATCCGTAATGTAACGATTTGAAAGGGTTGCAGCGGCAATCACAGCTGAATCGGTGATCCGCACTCCATGATGCACCTCGTATTTTGACTTCAAACCGCGCAATATACTGATTGTGTCTTCAACGTTAGGCTCAGCCACATAAACCGGCTGGAAGCGGCGTTCGAGGGCAGCATCTTTTTCTACGTATTTACGATATTCGTTCGTGGTAGTGGCGCCGATCAGATGCAATTCACCGCGTGCCAGCATTGGTTTGAGAATGTTGCCGGCATCCATGGAGCCTTCAGCAGAACCTGCCCCGATGACTGTGTGCATCTCATCGATAAAAAGGATGATTTGCCCATCAGACTCAGTTACCTCCTTGAGAGCTGCTTTGAGGCGCTCCTCAAACTCACCACGATACTTCGCCCCCGCCACCATGGCAGCCATATCCAACTGCACGATGCGTTTATTTTTCAAGCCTTCCGGTACATCGCGGTTGACGATACGCTGCGCCAACCCTTCGACGATGGCAGTCTTGCCAACACCGGGTTCGCCGATCAAGGCGGGATTGTTCTTCGTGCGCCGGCTGAGAATCTCAATCGTACGGCGGATTTCTTCGTCACGCCCGATCACTGGGTCCATTTTGCCCTGGCGAGCCAATGCCGTCAGGTCGACCCCGTATTTTTCAAGCGCCTGGTAGGTGTCTTCCGGGTTTTGGCTGGTCACTGATTGGCTGCCGCGGATTTCACGCAGTGCTTTAAGCACAGCATCTTTGGTCACACCGAAATTGGCGAGCCGCTTACCCTCAGAGCTATCGGTCAGACCGAGCAGAATATGCTCTGTGGAAGTGTATTCATCACCCATTCCCTTGGCATAGCGTTCGGCTGCGTCCAGCAGGTTGGTTGCAGGACGCGAGAGCCCTGCCTCACCGGTTGCTCCCCCGTAGACCTTGGGTCGATCCGCCAGGTCCTTGCGCAACTCTTCTTTTAACACGTCAATTGAACCAGCGATCTGAGTGATTACAACAGGTACAGTGCTTTCAGTCTGGTTGAGCAGCGCCAGCAGCAGGTGGGCGGGTTCAATAGTTTGATGATTAAACTCATGAGCCAGCTGCTGCGCACCAAGCACAGCCTGTTGAGCTTTTTGAGTGAATTTATTTAGGTCCATAATTCTCCCTTCGACTTCTTTAGTTATTACGTTTATAGAATAAGGGAGGAATGTTGATTTTTTGTAGGAAATGAGCAGAGGAAATATTGTGATCGCTCTGATTTTCCGGACATCTAATTGTTAAATCCAGGTTAAATCGGTCTGGATGACCTTTCTGGCTGTGAAAAAAAAATATATACTCAATTGTTTTTCAGAAAAGGAACAATATTATGCAAAATTGGAGTATTTACACAGTAATCGGGGTCGGTTTGATTTCACTTACTTTGCTTGTTTTGGGAGCAAACTACGCAGTAAAAAAGTTAATCGGGATAGCAAATTACTTTAATCTATCAAGTACCTTTATGGGCATGACGGTGCTGTCCGTCGCCACATCTTTGCCGGAAATCACCTCTCATTTCACTGCTTCGGCGAATATCCTGCATGGCTCACTCGATTTTCAAACAGGCTCAGCGATCGTATTGGGTGCCAACATCGGTTCAGACGTAGTTCAGCAAACTCTGATCATGGGTATTGTCGTCTTATTGGCCGGCACGATTTACTTTCGGCGTTACTTCCTTTGGAAAAGTATGATTCCAATGATTGGCACGACGATTATGTGCCTCATCCTTGGTTGGGATGGGATTTATAGTCGAGTTGATGGAGCGATTTTGTTTGGGTCCTTCCTGGCGTATACCTGGTATCTTTATGTCGATGAGCGCAAGCATTATAAGGAAGAAGATAACCAGCTCCAGTCTGAAGAGGTAGCTAACGGGGCGCCTACCAACGGTCGCGAGGTGCTGCGAGATGCCGTTATCACAACAGGCATGTTGGCAATTATCATTGCGTGCGCAACAATTGTTCTGTCATCTACTGAAATTATCGTCGAACGGACGGGTGTGGGTGGGTCATTGATTGGTGTTGTCACTCTTGGCCTGGCGTCTGCCCTGCCCGAGCTTACCACGGCGTTGGCTGGTCTTCGCCACAAAGAAGCAGGCATATCTTTAGGGACATTGGTCGGCAGCAATATCACCAATCCTTTACTTGCAATTGGCGGCGGTGCGTTGATTTCAACCTATGCTGTGCCCAGACCACTGATTACATGGGATCTGCCTTGGGAAACCTTAACTGGTATATTGTTATGGGTGATCTTGTGGTTCAATAATGGTAAATTGGGCAAGAAGTCAGCTTTCTATCTGATTGCTATTTATTTTATCTACATAATTTGCCGAAGCTTGTTTTTTAATATTGATTTCTAAAATAGAAGATCTAAAAACCAATGCCGTATTTGAAGATCCGCTAACGAAGAGCAAAGAAGATCATAAGTGATAATTTGGGATTATGCAGACGAAAAACATTAATTTCTCTCTACCGGAGTCAATTTGGTGCGATTTTGGAAATTGGTCCAACGAGTTTTGAAAATTGGTCTAAAAAAGCCTTGACTTAATTTTTGGTTTGCCTATAATACTTCCTTGCGCCCAGAAACGGGCACACAGAACCTTCAAAAAAGAAGAACCCGAGTTTGGCAGAAAATACGAATCTGTACAAGAAGCCAAATTCACCCTTGACAAAAAGATTTGATTCGTCTATACTAATTTGTCCAAGGTGCTACATCAAATGATCGCGCCGTGAGGCGAGATGATTTACAACAAAATAGCTTGGGTCCGAGTGATCTGATTGAAAAAGCCAATTACCGGCTGAGATTTTGAGCCGGTGATTTTGTCTGAAAAAAAGGGCTTGACAAGAAAATAAAGTTCAATTAGAATTCGCTCTCTTGAAGTCAGAACCTTAACAACTGAAAAGTGATAGGAAGAAATGCAAGACAATTAAT
>DHUW01000070.1:15617-16243 GCA_002409365.1 Anaerolineaceae bacterium UBA5224
AAGGTGATAAATTTTAGCGGAGAGTTTGATCCTGGCTCAGGATGAACGTTGGCGGTGTGCCTAATACATGCAAGTCGAACGGAGTTAGTAGCAATATTAACTTAGTGGCGAACGGGTGAGTAACGCGTTGGTGATCTGCCTCGAAGTGTGGAATAACGTTCCGAAAGGAACGCTAATACCGCATGTGCTCTCGATTTTTAGAAATTTGAGAGTAAAGGATTTATTCGCTTCGAGAGGAGCCTGCGTCCCATCAGCTAGTTGGTAGGGTAATAGCCTACCAAGGCTTTGACGGGTAGGGGACCTGAGAGGGTGGCCCCCCACAATGGAACTGAAACACGGTCCATACACCTACGGGTGGCAGCAGTAGGGAATATTAGAAATGGACGAAAGTCTGATCTAGCGACACCGCGTGTGCGATGAAGGCCTTCGGGTTGTAAAGCACTTTTTGGAAGGAATAGGAAGGAAGGTACTTCCAGAATAAGTCTCGGCTAACTACGTGCCAGCAGCCGCGGTAACACGTAGGAGGCAAACGTTATCCGGATTTACTGGGCGTAAAGCGCGTGTAGGTGGTTCTGTAAGTAGGGCGTGAAAGCTCCCGGCTCAACTGGGAGAGGCCGTTCTAAACT
>DHUW01000070.1:16508-16897 GCA_002409365.1 Anaerolineaceae bacterium UBA5224
GCGGCCTCCTGGACCATTCCTGACACTCAGACGCGAAAGCTAGGGTAGCAAACGGGATTAGAGACCCCGGTAGTCCTAGCCCTAAACGATGTAGACTAGACGTCGGCGGTGTAATAGCTGTCGGTGTCCAAGCTAACGCGATAAGTCTACCGCCTGGGGACTACGGCCGCAAGGTTAAAACTCAAAGGAATTGACGGGTCCCCGCACAAGCAGCGGAGCGTGTGGTTTAATTCGTTGCTACACGAAGAACCTTACCTGGGTTTGACATAGCAGTGGTAGGGAAGAGAAATCGGACCGACCCTTCGGGGAGCTGTTACAGGTGTTGCATGGCTGTCGTCAGCTCGTGTCGTGAGATGTTCGGTTAAGTCCGCTAACGAGCGCAACCCGCG
>DHUW01000070.1:17079-20133 GCA_002409365.1 Anaerolineaceae bacterium UBA5224
TACCGCCGGTATTAAGTCGGAGGAAGGTGCGGATGACGTCAAGTCAGCATGACCTTTATATCCAGGGCTACACACACGCTACAATGGGCAGTACAACAGGTTGCCAAGCCGCGAGGCGGAGCCAATCCTCCAAAGCTGCCCTCAGTTCAGATTGCAGGCTGCAACTCGCCTGCATGAAGTTGGAGTTGCTAGTAACCGCAGGTCAGCTATACTGCGGTGAATACGTTCCCGGGGATTGTACACACCGCCCGTCAAGTCATGGAAGCTGGCAACACCTGAAGCCGGTATCCTAACCCGTAAGGGAGGGAGCTGTCAAAGGTGGGGTTGGTGACTGGGACTAAGTCGTAACAAGGTAGGTGTACCGGAAGGTGCGCCTGGATCACCTCCTTTCTATGGAGATCTGAACCAAAGCCTGAGGGCTGCGGTTCTACTTCAAAGAGATAAAAATCCAATATCCCTTAAGTGGGAGAATCGCTCAATAACGGTGAAACATGAGCGTCGTAATGAGATTGGTTGTACAATCCTGAAAACTGTTTTACAGCTTCCTGTCACTTTTGAGTTGCTAAGACTGACTCAAGGGCCTTTAGCTCAGTTGGTTAGAGCGCGCCTCTGATAAGGGCGAGGTCTCAGGTCCGAGTCCTGAAAGGCCCACTTTAACAAGTAAGACCTTGGGGATGTAGCTTAGTCGGGAGAGCGCCTCCTTTGCAAGGAGGAGGTCAGGGGTTCGAGTCCCCTCATCTCCACCAGCTTTAGAGCAGGGGAGGGTTGCCATAGGATGGAAGGATCCAAAAGAGTTTGAATCTTTCCATCATCTGACAACAGGTGAACAGCACATTAATAATTGAATATCATTTGTAAGACGTATGATCGCAAATGCGATGTTTGTGAATCATACAAAAAAAGTAAACAATTAATAGCATGCTTGAAAAAGCATCGATTTCTCCGCATCACGTGGAGAAGCTACTAAGAGCTTACGGTGAATGCCTTGGCGTCAAATGCCGATGAAGGACGTGGGACACTGCGATAAGCCTCGGGGAGCTGTGAACAAGCGATATATCCGGGGATGTCCGAATAGGGAAACCTGCTGGTGCGAACCACCAGCATCATACGTTGAATATATAGACGTATAGAAGGGAACCATGGGAACTGAAACATCTAAGTACCATGAGGAAAAGAGATTATTCTCCAAGTAGTGGCGAGCGAACGGGGAACAGCCTAAACCGATCCAGTTTACTGGACCGGGGTTGTAGGATCCGGCGACTAAGAGTGACAAATTGAGACGATAGCAGAATTGGTATGGAAAAGCCAACCATAGAAGGTGATAGTCCTGTACGCGAAATCGTCGAAACTCTCGCTGGACACCTGAGTACAACCGGGCACGCTAATCCGGTTGGAATCTGGGGAGTCCACTCTCCAAGGCTAAATACGTTTGACGACCGATAGTGAACAAGTACCGTGAGGGAAAGGTGAAAAGTACCCCTGTTAGGGGAGTGAAAAGAACCTGAAACCGTAAGCTTACAAACAGTCGAAGGGCTAATGGCGTGTTCGTGCTATAGCGAAAGCTTGTGCGCAGCGCTATGCCTGACGGCGTGCCTTTTGGAGAATGAGTCTGCGAGTTAATCTTTGTGGCAAGGTTAAGGAAGTTACATCCGAAGCCGCAGCGAAAGCGAGTCTGAATAGGGCGTGCAGTCGCAAGGATTAGACACGAAACCAGGTGAGCTAACCATGGCCAGGTTGAAGCGAGTATAACAGCTCGTGGAGGACCGAACCTACTAATATTGCAAAATTAGGGGATGAGCTGTGGTTAGGGGTGATATGCCAAACGAACTTGGAGATAGCTTGTTCTCCCCGAAATAGCTTTAGGGCTAGCGTTAAGCGTTTAGTAACGGAGGTAGAGCACTGAATGGGCTAGGGGGCTTATAGCTTACCAAACCTAATCAAACTCCGAATGCCGTTACTCCAAGCTTAGCAGTCGGACTCCGGGAGATGAGTTTCGGGGTCGAGAGGGAAACAGCCCAGATCAACAGCTAAGGTCCCCAAATTTGTACTAAGTGGGAAACGATGTGAAGTTACTGAAACAACCAGGAGGTTTGCCTAGAAGCAGCCACCCTTTAAAAAGTGCGTAACAGCTTACTGGTCGAGTGATTTTGCGCGGAAAATTCAACGGGGCTAAGTACAATACCGAAGCTTTGAACTCTCGCTTTAGCGAGATTGGTAGGGGAGCGTTCTGCCAGCGATGAAGGTCGACCGAAAGGACGGCTGGAGTGGGCAGAAGTGAGAATGCAGACATAAGTAGCGTAAAACACGTGAGAACCGTGTTCGCCGTATATCTAAGGTTTCCGACGCCAGGTCAATCCGCGTCGGGTTAGTCAGGACCTTAGCCGAGGCCGAGAGGCGTAGGCGATGGACAGCCGGTCAACATTCCGGCACCACTTAAGTAGAGTGATGGAGGGACGCAACGAGGTAGGCCAGCCCATGATTGGTTGTGTGGGTGTATGGTATGTCAGCCTGTGAGATCTATAGGAAAATCCGTAGGTTGAGGTGAGATACTGTAGCGAGCCTATAAGGCATAAGTGAGTTGAGCCTTGTTGCCAAGAAAAGCTTCTAAACGATGAAACTTGAGTGCCTGTACCGCAAACCGACTCTGGTAGATGGGTAGAATATACCAAGGCGAACGGGAGAACCCTTGTTAAGGAACTAGGCAATTTAGCCACGTAACTTCGGGATAAGTGGTGCCCTTCGACGTGAATGAATAATGAGCGTTGGGGGGTCGCAGTGAAATGGTTCTAGGGACTGGTTACCAAAACCACAGGTCTCTGCAAAGTCGTAAGACGATGTATAGGGGCTGACACCTGCCCAGTGCCGGAAGGTTAAAGGGAGGGGTTAGGCGCAAGCCGAAGCTCTGAACTGAAGCCCCGGTGAACGGCGGCCGTAACTATAACGGTCCTAAGGTAGCGAAATTCCTTGTCGGGTAAGTTCCGACCCGCACGAATGGCGTAATGACTTGGGCACTGTCTCAACAAGGGACTCGGTGAAATTGTAGTACCGGTGAAG
>DHUW01000011.1:0-401 GCA_002409365.1 Anaerolineaceae bacterium UBA5224
GGTATGCTTACGTCAACAATAACCCATTAAGGTATACCGACCCGAGTGGAAATTACTTTAGGGAATGTGGTGATGACCATTATCAAAGATGCGGAACAATACCCCCACCACCGCCAACTTACAATGTGTTTGTCTGCGGTGTCTATGATGGAAACAACTGCGGTGGAACAGACCCGTCAACACCTTTGTACCCTTACTACAGCTGGCCTGGGGCAAACGCCTATTTTGATGTTGACCAGTATGGCACCAAAGCCAATACCTTTAATGCAATTGAAGAATACCTCTTGAGGCTACCTAAAACAGCGAAGCTTCGCTTTATAGGTCACAGCGCAGGGGCAGACACTATTATCTTGGAGCTTAATCGCCTGAGAGAAAGCCAATCTCTTTCAAGAGTCCTGGGA
>DHUW01000011.1:772-5230 GCA_002409365.1 Anaerolineaceae bacterium UBA5224
CACCAGGATCTGGCACTTTCTGTTGAAATTGCAAATAAAGCCTGGAGAATTTTACAGGGTGAATGATGAGAAAAATGATAGTTTCCTCAAAAATCAATTTTGTAGTTATTTTTATACTTCTCGTTATAGTCCCATCTTGTGATGTCATTTATCCTGAGGAAGAGATTATTACTCCGGATGTAACTCAAGATGAAAGTAATCCGATTTGTATGGAACCTTTTTTTGTTGATTCACTTCCTATCGAAGAAGCTCCAGCCGAAATTCTTACTTTTGAAGGAGATCTTAACCCGGTCCCACCAAAGAAGGATTGGGAACAGATGGTGGGAATCCCAGCCCCCTATCCCGATAAAGTCGAGCTGCTATTTTCCAGAAAGCAAAACAACCAGGATGAGCTATGGATGGCATTCAAAGTTGGGGGTGAAACGCAAGTCAGGGTCTATCTGCCTGAAATTGATAAATGGGAAATTAAGTTTGGAGTAGAAAAGTATGACTTCATATTTGCAGACTACGAAAACAGGGTCTGGGTAATTACCAGATATAGGAACGCATTGGACAACAGGTATTTCAAAATTTATGTATACGATGAAGAACAGGATGATTTAATACTAATACTCGATGAGCAAACGACTCCCTTCGAAGGTTTTGTGCACAAGATTGCCCCTTCAGTTGACGGAACGATTTGGATGCTTATTGTACCGGATAGCAAAGTAAACGACTTGCTTGTGCAATATGATCCTGAAAGAAATCAGGTTATCTACCAAGAAGAGGCTCAAGATATCATCAGCCTGGGGGTTGACAATCAAGGGCGCCCTATAACTGTAGATTATTACGGTGTAATCCAGCGGTTGGATCCGGTGACTGGCGAAAGCAGGAGAAGAACAATGCCAACTGATATTCCTGGGATGGGAGCGGGTCTTGAAGAATTCTTATTTGCTGAAGATGGAAAAGTTTGGTTCAGTGACAGGGCGTGGTTTGTCAGTGGTGAATACTTGGAAGATTTCCATGTATTATTCAGGTCAACTATATTCATCAATAAAATCGTCAACGGCTATATACCTTTTTTGTGGGAACGGCCGGACCCGCAGGTAGACACAGCGGATGGACGCATTTGGTACAGGTCATCCCGCGGGTTGACCTGGCATCAACCGGAAACAGGGGAATGGTGCATGTTTACCACGGCTCAAAGCAATATCGTCAAAGATAGCGAGGATAATTTGTGGATCATCTACGACAACAGCCTCTACATGTTGCCAGCAAGTGAAACCAAGGCACGGGATGATTGACAAGGCAAACGCGCTTCACGATAACCCAGTTACCGGAAACCTCAACTACCGCTCGGATGTGGGCAATTACGTCTATGATTCATACAACCCCCATGCGGTGACCAATGCGGGAGACAACATCTACGTTTACGGCCGCAACGGCAATATGACTGCCCGGGTTATATCGGATATGCTCTGGGAATATACCTATGACGCCGAAAACAGGTTGGTGCAGATTGATCGGGATGGTCTAATGGTGAACCGTTACATCTACGATGGGGATGGGAACAGGGTGGCACGGTTGGATGAAGACAATGACGGCACGATATTTGTTGGCAATTACTATGAAGCAACCTATTATAGCAACACCATACCCGATCCACCGCCACCGGTGGTTGAAGGGGGGAATGATCTAAATGCAGTTGTACCTTCAGGCATAAGCTATTACTATGCCGGCAGTCAGCGAATTGCCATGAGGACGGGGCAAGGAGCTTACCTGCTGTTCTCAGACCATCTGGGCAGCAGCAGTGTCGTGTTAGATGCTAGTGGGCAAGTTGTTGAAGAGGGCTACTACATGCCTTGGGGTGAGCAGCGCGGCGATCAGGGCATTTCAACAACCGACTAGGGCTACACCGGGCAGATGCGGAAGGCGATGTCTATTCATAATCAGCAGACCAGAAAAGTTCTTTGATAGCCTGCCTGGCTTTTATTGCTCTACTAGCCCATTCCTACTGGAGTTGCATAGATTTGACATCCCCCACATTCCGCTTATAATTCAAAAACTGAATTATATGGAAAACGAAATTGCTACAGAAGAATCAACGCACGCGCTGGAGATGCTGACGCACATCGAAGCCAACCCGGACATCAGCCAGCTGACCCTGGCGGATGAGTTGGGCGTGGCGGTGGGCACGATCAACTGGCACCTGAAGCGCATGATTGCAAAGGGCTATGTGAAGGTAAAGCGCGCCCAGCGCAAAAAGCTGCGCTATATCATCACGCCTGAAGGGATCGCCCTGCGCGCTACCCTGACGGTCGATTACATCAAAAATTCCTTTAACCTCTACCGCCAGGTGCGCGAACGAACCAACCTGTGCCTGCAGCAATTGCAGGACGCCGGCTACAAGATCGTGAATGTGCTGGGCGGCGAGGACGAAGTTGCCGAGGTGGTACGCCTGACCTGCCTGGAACAAGGTGTGGAACTTACAAATGAAGTCGATGCGCCCCAGATAACTATTGAAGGAATTAAACTTGCGCTAAAATTACCGGAGACTGCACAGACAATTGCAGCCGCTGAAGAAGACATCAATCGAGGTGATCATGGATAAGGAACTGGACCTCTCCACTCAACGCGTCTGCGTTACGGGTGGTGCCGGCTTTTTGGGCACGCATTTGGTACAAAAACTGAAAGAACACGGCGCCAAAGAAATCTTCGTGCCGCGGCACCAGGATTATGACCTGGTGAGGGAAGCTGATATCCAGCGTATGATCGACGACGCCAGGCCGGATGTGATCATCCACCTGGCTGCCAAAGTAGGCGGTATCGGTGCTAACCGGGAGAAGCCGGGTGAGTTTTTCTATGACAACCTGATGATGGGCGTGCAGTTGATCCACAACGCCTGGAAGAAGGGCGTGAGCAAATTCGTCGCCGTCGGCACGATCTGCGCCTATCCCAAGTACACCCCGATCCCTTTTAAAGAGGAAGACCTGTGGAACGGTTACCCCGAAGAGACCAATGCGCCTTACGGGCTGGCAAAGAAAATGCTGCTGGTGCAGTCGCAGGCTTACCGCGAGCAATATGGGTACAACTCGATCTTCCTGCTGCCGGTGAACCTTTATGGTCCGGGTGATAACTTCAACCCGGCCAGTTCGCACGTGATCCCGGCCTTGATCCGGAAGTACCTGGAAGCTAAAGAGCAAGGCGCCTCCGAGATCGTTGCCTGGGGCGATGGCTCGCCGACGCGTGAATTTATCTACGTAGATGATGCTGCTGAGGGCATTACCCTTGCCACCATGCGCTACAACAGCTCCGACCCGGTCAACATCGGCTCGAGTTTTGAGATCTCGATCAAAGACCTGACCGAACTTATCGCCCGCCTGACCGGTTTTGAAGGCGAAATCCGCTGGGATACCAGCAAGCCCAACGGGCAGCCCCGGCGCAAGCTGGACACCTCCCGTGCCAAAGAACGCTTTGGTTTTGAAGCCAGGACCAACTTTGAGGACGGGCTGCGACGGACGATTGAATGGTACGCCAACGAAAGGGCTCATGGCAGAGAGTAAAGCGCTTCCTTCCAACCAGGTCGTCACCATTAAACCTGCCAAGGGCTGGTTGGGCATCGACCTGCAGGAACTCTGGCATTACCGCGAGTTGATCTACTTTTTGACCTGGCGGGATATCAAGGTTCGCTACAAGCAAGCCGCGCTGGGCATCGCCTGGGCGGTCTTGCAGCCAGTTTTGACCACTGCCATCACGTCGGTCGTTTTTGGTTACTTGCTCAAAGTCGATACAGGCAACCTGCCCTACCCGGTTTTCACCCTGGCGGCCTTGCTGCCCTGGCATCTCTTCCAGCTTTCGCTGCAAAAAAGCAGCATCAGCCTGGTGGGCAATGCTAATCTGATCACCAAGGTCTATTTTCCGCGGGTGATCATCCCGCTCTCGTCTGTGTTGGCAGTGCTGGTTGACTTTGCGATTTCGCTGATCATCCTGTTTATCGCCATGGCGATCTATAAAATGCCGCTGAGCTGGAACGCTTTATGGCTGATTCCGCTCACCCTGCTGAGCGTTTTGGCAGCTTTGGCAGTCGGATTATGGCTCTCGGCGCTGAATGTGCAATACCGCGACATCCAGCAGATGGTGCCCTTCCTACTGCAGATCTGGATGTATGCCACGCCGATCGTCTACCCGATCACGATCATCCCCGAGGGCACCATCCGCTACCTGTACAGTCTCAACCCCATGGTGGGTGTGGTGCAGGGTTTCAGGTGGGCATTATTTGGCGGAACTCCGCCCGATATGACCCTGTTGTTCTCTTCAGTTGCGGTAGTTGTATTGCTTGTCAGCGGTCTGTTCTTCTTCCGCCGCATGGAAAAAACTTTTGCGGACGTGGTGTAGCATGGAAAAAGACACCTCAATCGTTGTTCGCGGTATCGGCAAGCGCTACAGAATCGGTGCTTTTCAGGAACGCCAGGATACCCT
>DHUW01000011.1:5495-5779 GCA_002409365.1 Anaerolineaceae bacterium UBA5224
AGCAAGAAAGAAGAGATCTGGGCGCTACGCGATGTCAGTTTTGACGTCAAGCAGGGGCAGGCGCTGGGAATTATCGGGCGCAATGGGGCTGGCAAGAGCACGCTGCTCAAAATTCTCTCGCGCGTGACCGACCCGACAGAAGGGTATGGGGAACTGCGCGGCAGGGTGGGCTCGCTGCTGGAAGTCGGTACGGGGTTTCACCCGGAACTGACCGGCAGGGAGAATATCTTCCTGAACGGTGCGATTTTGGGCATGACCAAAAAAGAGATCGAAGCCCGCTTTGA
>DHUW01000011.1:6090-9882 GCA_002409365.1 Anaerolineaceae bacterium UBA5224
GTGGATGAGGTGCTGGCGGTGGGCGATGCCGATTTTCAGCGCAAATGCCTGGGCAAGATGGGTGATGTGGCTGATTCCGGACGGACGGTGCTGTTTGTCAGTCATAACATGTCGGCAATTCAGCGATTGACCCAGGAGTCGATCGTGCTCGATAAGGGCAAAGTGCTCATGCGGGCGCCTTCCGCCGAAGCAGTCGATTTTTACCTCAACCGCGGGCTCTCCAAGCTGGGCGAGCGCTATTGGGAGGATGATGAAGTGCCTGCCAGCAGCGCGCCGTTCAAACCGCTGGCGATACGAATCGTTGATAAGGATGGAAACGTTTCTGATTCGGTGCGCTCGGTTGACCCGATCACGATTGAAATTGATTATGAACTGACCGAAGAGATCACTGGCTTACGCGTAGGATTTTATTTGTTTACCACTCGCGGTGAACCGGTTTTCACCAGTTTTGACACCGACTCCGAGGAGCTTTTCCGGGAATACACCGGACGACCCAAAGGGGTTTATACCAGCCGCTGTGCCATCCCGGCGCACACCCTGAATGAAGGACGTTTCGTGCTCGGTGTGAACGCCAGTTCCTATCGCATCAGACGCTATTTTCAGGACGACCAGGCGCTCAGTTTTTCAGTGGATGCCAGTGGAGCCGCCGGCACACAATGGCCTGAGCCGCGACCCGGTGCCGTGAGACCTGCCCTGGAATGGACCATTGACCAGCGAGGTGGCGCATGAGTGATAACTTGAAAGACCTTTTTGGTAAATTACCCCTGACTGTTGAAGCTTATTGGGCTCTGCGGGGCAGAAACAAACCCTGGAGTGCCCACTACGAATTGGAAAACCTCAATGCAGTGCTTCCACAAGCCATGGAAGATGTTTTGAAGTATCAACGCAACGCCGGGCAACCCCGCAAGATCTGCGTTTTTTCTACCCTGCATTACTGGATTGAGCAATCGATGTTGGTTGCACTGGCGCTGGCTGGGCAAGGACACCGGGTCAGCTTTGCCTGGCTGCCTTACGCCGAATGGGATAAGGAAATCAGTCTGTTCGACTTGCGCCGGCAGGATCTTTATACAAAAGATATTCTGCAGCCTGCCTCCAAAGTGATGCGCATTGCCAGCATGTTGAGTGAAAGCCTGGCAGCTGGTGAGAAGCCGCTGTTGACAGCGGAACTGCAAAAAATTGTTGACCAGGTTTCGGACTACGACACGCAATACACCCTGCAAGTTGAGGAAACTGACTTCACCAGCCCGCTTTACCTCTTACGGAAAAGAAGAAATGCCCAGGCGGCCAAAGCGATCTTTGACTGGCTGCAGGCAGAAAAACCCGATTTGCTGGTGATCCCCAATGGCACCATCCTGGAAATGGGCGTTGCCTACCAGGTTGCCGGACTGCTTGGCATCGAAACGGTGACTTTTGAGTTTGCCGACCAGCAGGAGCGCATCTGGCTGGCGCAAAACGACGAGATCATGCAGCACAATACCGCTGACCTCTGGACTGAACTTGGCGATCAACCCCTGCCCAAAAAGGCCCACCAGGCATTGGTGAGCTTGTTTGCAGCCCGAAAGAATGCCCATCTATGGGGCAATTTTGCCCGCCAATGGCAGCAAAACCCAGTCAAAGGCGGCGCCAGCGTCCGCGAGAGTCTGAATTTAGACACGCGACCGCTCGCGCTTTTAGCGACTAACGTCTTAGGTGATAGTCTCACACTCGGCAGACAGCGCATAACAGAAACCATGGCAGAAATGATCGTCAAGACTATCGGCTACTTCGCTCGCCATCCGGAATTGCAGC
This sequence comes from Anaerolineaceae bacterium UBA5224, assembly GCA_002409365.1. Taxonomy (GTDB): domain Bacteria; phylum Chloroflexota; class Anaerolineae; order Anaerolineales; family Anaerolineaceae; genus Mesolinea. The sequence continues at coordinate 7,879 of DHUW01000011.1, forward strand.
TGGTGGTACGTGTGCACCCTGGCGAGTTGAAAACGCACGGCACATCAATGATCGATGTGATCAACCAGGCGTACCCACAGTTGCCTGAAAACATCCACATCGTTCGTCCGGAGGATGAAACCAACACTTACGATCTGGTTGAGATCGCTGATTTTGGTTTGGTCTACACCACCACCGTTGGCATGGAAATGGCGATGACCGGTCTGCCAGTGATCGCGACCGGCAAAACGCATTACGCTGGCAAGGGCTTCACGCTCGACCCGCAAACCTGGCAGGGGTACGAACAAATGCTCGATCGTATCAGCCAAAATCCTGCCGCTGCCAGGCTTACCCCTGAGCAGGTTGAAAAAGCCTGGTTGTATGCCTACCTGTTTTTCTTCGAATTTTCGCTGCCCTTCCCCTGGCATATTCTCTGGCTAAAAGATGACTTCACCAAGCGACCGATGAGCTACGTGCTCTCTGACGAGGGTCAAAAGAAGTACGGACAGACTTTTGGCTACCTGGCTGGCGAAAAACTCGATTGGGCAGCACGCGGGCTTGCCAGGCTGGAAACACTTCCATTAAATGAGGATAATTCCCAATGAGCCAGGATTCTATTAAACACGAGATTGGCCAGTTTTATGACGAGATCGGCTGGCAAATGGAGAACGACGGGGTTTACCAGAATGCCCGTTATGAAGACCTGCGTCCTGTCTCAGCGGAATATATTCACAAATGTCACATGCGTGTCAAACGCCACCTGGCGGCCACGGGCAAATATTTGCTGGACGGTGGTTCGGGCCCGGTGCAATACGATGAATATTTGACCTACTCAGAAGGGTATCAGTATCGGGTCTGTATGGACCTCTCCCTGGTTGCTTTGCAGGACGCCCGCAAACGCCTGGGTGATAAGGGGCTTTATGTCTGTGCTGACATTGCCAACCCGCCCTTTGCCACAGATGTTTTTGATGGCATCGTCTCGCTGCATACCATTCACCATGTACCGATTGAGGAAAAGGTGGGAGTCTACAAGGGATTGCACCGCACGCTCAAACCTGGTCGCAGCATGGTCACCGTGGATGGCTGGTCGGAAGTTCCCTTAGCTGGTGCAATGAACTTTTTAATGCGCATAGCAAATCAACTGCGAAAATGGACTGGCAAAGAAGCCCCGCCCATGCCTGATGGCACGTCCGCGAGTGAAACAAATAATACAGAAAAGCATTCTTCTCAACAGCCTTCAGGTACTTTTGTGCTAAAAACCTCCGCCAGTTGGTTTCACAGCGTAATGACGGGCGTCTTGCCCTACGAGATTCGGGTTTGGCGCAGTGTTTCTGTGAAATTCTTACGTTCTGTCATCCAGCCGGAATGGGCAGGACGCTTTTGGTTAAAGGTTTTATACCGGCTGGAAGAGTGGTTCCCCCACTATTTCGGTGAGAAGGGACAATATCCCCTCATCATTATTACAAAAGATGAGCGCAACTCGCGCTAAGGAGCAAGTATGGATTGGTCAAACAAACTTGTTTTAGTCACTGGCGGTACAGGATCTTTCGGGAAGAAATTTATTCGTATCCTGCTGGATGAATATAACCCCGCCAAAGTGATTGTTTATAGTCGTGATGAGCTTAAGCAGCACGATATGCGGGAAATTCTTGGGTTCAATGATCCCCGCATTCGCTATTTTATCGGCGATGTGCGCGATAAGGAACGCCTGAGCCGCGCCATGTACGGCGTAAATATCGTGGTACATTCTGCCGCCCTCAAACAGGTGCCGGCTTGTGAATACAATCCGATGGAAGCGATCAAGACCAATATTCTTGGCTCTGGCAATGTGATCGACGCTGCTATTGAAAACGGCGTCGAAAAAGTTTTGGCACTGTCAACAGACAAGGCGGTCAACCCGATCAACCTTTACGGCGCGACCAAACTGGCAGCCGAAAAATTGATGGTGCAGAGCAATGCCTACGCCGGCGGGCGCAAAACCCGTATCGCCTGCACCCGCTACGGCAATGTGGTCGGTTCGCGCGG
>DHUW01000011.1:10164-12588 GCA_002409365.1 Anaerolineaceae bacterium UBA5224
TTCGTGATCAACGCCATTGAGCAGATGCAGGGCGGCGAAGTATTCGTGCCTAAAATCCCCAGCATGAAAATGACCGACCTGGCGAAAGCCATGGCACCGGAAGCTGAGATCAAGATCATAGGTATTCGCCCTGGTGAAAAACTGCACGAGAGCCTGATCTCGGAAGACGAAGCGCGCAATACGGTGGAACTACCTGCAATGTACGTGGTTCAGCCCTCGGGAGCCGAGCTTTGGTTTGGACAGGCCTGGAAGGAAAAAGGCGTGCCCGTGCCGGATGGTTTTGTTTACAACAGCGGCACCAACAGCCAATGGCTGGATGTGGAAGGCATTATGGCTTTCATCAAACCGATCGAGGAAGAACTGGCAAAGGCAAAATAAGAATGACGCGCCTGCTGGTTACCGGTGTGAGTGGACTGCTGGGCATCAACCTGGCACTTGAAGCTGTTTCACAAGGCTTCGATGTTGTCGGTTGGACCAACAGCCGCACCTTGAAAAACACACCGTTTCAACAGGAGACAGTCTCCTTGGAAGAGCTGGAAAAACTGCCTGACTCGCTAAGAAATACCCGTGCCGATGCAGTGGTCCATTGTGCTGCCATTGCCAATCTGGATGTTGCCGAGCAAAACCCACAATTAGCTGACGTGGTCAATGCCCAGGCTCCAGGCATCCTGGCGGAAACGGCAAGGGAAATGGGCATTCCCTTTGTTCAAATTTCTACGGACTCCGTTTTTGACGGCAGAAAAGGCAACTATAGCGAAACAGATCAGCCCAACCCCCAAAACACCTATGCGCAATCCAAGCTGGCGGGTGAAATGGCCGTAAGGCAGGCATATCCGAACGCCCTGATCGCCCGAGTGGTGTTTTATGGCTGGTCTATCAGCGGAAAGCGCAGCCTGGCTGAATTTTTCTTCAACAACCTGAGCCAGGGCAAGCAATGTAACGGCTTCACAGATTCGATCTTCAGCCCGCTCTATGTACGCGATCTTGCTGACCTGCTGCTTGAAGGCTTTTCAAAGCAATTGACAGGCACCTACCACTTCTTCTCCCGGCAAAGCCTCAGTAAATACGATTTAGGAGTAGCAGTCGCGAAACGTTTTGGCTTCGATGAAAAATTGATCACACCTGTTCAGACTTCCCAGGGCAATCTGCTGACCCAACGCTCGCTGAACCTGAGCGCCAACCCCGCTAAGCTTAGCGAAGCCCTCGGGCATGAACTGCCAGCGGCTACTGAAGGCATCGAGCGTTTGTTTGAGGACTATCAAAAAGGCTTGCGAGAAAAACTGACAGCTTTTTTGGCATAAAAGGAGCAATCATGGAACTGAAAATTGGCAAACACCTGGTCGGTGAAAATCACCCCACATATTTCATTGCAGAAATCGCTGCAAACCACGATGGCAGCCTGGAACGGGCACTTCAGTTGATCCGCCTGGCAGCTGAAGCCGGAGCGAATGCTGCCAAGTTCCAAAACTTCCGCGGACCCGAGATCGTTTCCGATTACGGATTCAGTCACATGAATGCCCAGGTTTCGCATCAGGCGAACTGGAAAAAAAGCGTTACCCAGGTCTACAACGAAGCATCGGTCCCATTTGAATGGACGCCTGTTTTGAAAGAAGCCTGCGATCAGGCTGGCATCGATTATTTCTCCTCACCATATGACTTTGAAGCCACCGACATGCTTGACCCTTATGTACCAGCTTACAAAATCGGCTCGGGCGACATTACCTGGCTGGAAGCCTGTCTGCGCATGGCACAGAAAGGCAAGCCGGTGCTTCTGGCAACTGGTGCATCCGATATCGGCGAGGTCCAGCGGGTAGTCGACGCGATTTTGGCGGTCAACCCCCAGTTGATCCTGATGCAATGCAATACCAACTACACGGCAGCCGATGGCAATTTTGACAACATTCACCTGAATGTGCTCAAGACCTATCATTTGATGTGGCCAGACCTGATCCTGGGGCTCAGCGACCATACTCACGGGCATGCCACAGTGCTGGGTGCAGTTGCCTTGGGGGCACGAGTAGTCGAAAAGCACTTCACCGATGACAACCATCGCGAAGGTCCGGACCATGCATTTGCCATGAACCCCGAAAGTTGGGCAGATATGGTGCAAAATACGCGTCAGTTGGAACGTGCCCTTGGCTCTGCTGAAAAGTTCGTGGCTGATAACGAGAAACAAACTGTGATCGTACAACGCCGCTGTCTGCGGGCTGCACGCGATATCAAGGATGGCGAGACCCTGACCCGGGATATGATTGCTGTCTTAAGACCGGCGACACCCGGAGCGATCGAACCGCAAGAGATCGAGAACGTGCTTGGTTTGAAATCCCATAAGGATATCGCCCAGGGGCAGGAACTGCGCTGGACCCAACTGAGCAATTAACCTATGCGAATTTTGTATCTGACCCGCTCCGATTCCGTTCACGA
>DHUW01000011.1:12842-13341 GCA_002409365.1 Anaerolineaceae bacterium UBA5224
TACCCCGGAAGGTGTGAATGCGCTGGAATGGAACGGATTGGAAGGCGGTTTGCAGGCCTGGAATCTGCCTTATGCTCAAAAGGAGCTCGAAAAGGCAATTCACACTGTTCAGCCGGATCTGATTCACGCCGGTCCTTTGCAGGACCTGGCATTCCTGGCTGCCAAAACAGGCTTCCCGTATCTTCTTTCAATGAGCTGGGGTTTTGACCTGATGCACGATGTACAGGTCGACAAACTGAGCGAACACCGCGCCCGCTTTGCGCTGCAGCGCTCCGAACGCCTGATCACTGATGCCCATTGCTCCGCCGATAAGGCGGTTGAGCTGGGCTTTGATCGCGAGAAAATTTGTATCTTCCCCTGGGGAGTTGATTTGACACATTTCTCGCCAGAAACAACCCAAAAGGCAGGTCTCCCCTGGCGGGAGCAAATGGGCTGGACGGACAAACTGGTTCTGCTCTGTCTGCGCAGTTGGGAACCCAACTATGGGGTCGACGTTTTA
>DHUW01000011.1:13642-13886 GCA_002409365.1 Anaerolineaceae bacterium UBA5224
CGGTGGCCGTGTTCCCAATGAGGATCTAATTAAGTATTATGGTGCTGCTGATGTTTACGTCACCCCCAGCCATGTGGATGGCTCTTCGGTGTCGTTGATGGAAGCATTAGCCTGCGGTTTGCCCAGCATAGCCTCCGATATTCCAGCCAACCTGGAATGGGTGTACCATAATGAAAACGGTTGGATCTTCCCTGATGGCGATATTGACACGCTCAGGGACACGATCCTCGATATTGTTGCCAGG
>DHUW01000011.1:14116-15345 GCA_002409365.1 Anaerolineaceae bacterium UBA5224
ACTGGCAAAAAAACCGGCAAGTCTTGTTGAATTGCTATCAGCAGCTCCTGCCAAATAAAGGAATATAAAATGAAAAAGAAAATAATCTTGCTTCTAAGCTTGATGCTTCTGACGGTCGTTTCTTGCAATATCCCCCTTCAAAGAAAGGCCTCAACACCAACCCCCACGCCATCTCCTACTCCGGATATGAGCATGCAGCTTTATTACGGTGAGGGAATGCAGATCATGCTTCCTCCTACTTATATCGCGGAGGATATTAAAAGCGAGTTACCTTCGATCATCGAGACTATCACCAATTTGGTGGGCACGACTGACGGTTTTGCCGGCGATTTGATCAAGGATTTGGAAGGAAATATCTCCTGGTATGGATATGACGGTGGAACGCCGGCAGTCTTCCCGACCCGGCTGATCGTGATCCGCAACAAATCTCTGGCGGGTTTGCCAGTAAGTGTGCTAACGTTGGGTCTGGAGCAAATTCTTGGCCGTAACGATACAGAGGTGGATCGCGAGAGTCTGACCCTGGCTGGTCGCGATGTGACCCGCTTTACCTACTCCAAGGATGCCAATGCCTGGGCTGCTTACATCTTCAAGGAAGAAAACCGGCTCTGGATCAGCGTTTTTATCACAACACCGGCAAACATGGCAGCAGCGCTGGATGAATACGATACCAGCATTGAATCAATGACAATTGACCCAATTGCAGAATAATTCTTAGAGGATCTTTGAATAAAGTAGCAATCATTCAAGCCAGGCTAAGCTCAAGCCGCCTTCCAGGCAAGGTTCTTTTGGACGTTGCCGGTGAGCCAATGTTAGCACGCGTCATTAATCGTGTGCGCCAGGCTCAGCTCATCGATCATATTGTTGTCGCTACGACCAGCGATCCGGCAGATGATCCTATTATGCAATTCTGCCAGGAGCGAGGCGTCGCTTGCTTTAGGGGCGACCCTTACGACGTCCTGGACCGCTACTACCAGGCTGCTCTTGAGCACAAAGCCGACATAATTGTACGCATTACTGCCGATTGCCCGATGATCGCACCGGAAGAGATCGATCGGGTAATCCAGACTTTTTTGGACACCAAAGCCGATTTCGCTGCCAACCGCCTTCCCCCGCCTTTTGAGCGAACTACACCGATCGGCATGGACACGGAAGTATGCTCATTTGAGGCTCTGAAGGAAGCCTGGCTGAAGGCGGACCAACCCTACCAGCGCGAGCACGTCATGCCCTAT
>DHUW01000049.1:0-161 GCA_002409365.1 Anaerolineaceae bacterium UBA5224
TTAAAGGTACGGAGGGAGCGCCTGTTCCCTCCGTCTTGTGATTATATGATCATATTCGTACGGAGGGGATCCTGATACTGGGAGCGTAGCGAGTAGTACTTGCTCCCACTAATTTTACCTCCTCTGTAAGGGGAGACACCTGCTCTGGTTAGGGTCCACGG
>DHUW01000049.1:393-2038 GCA_002409365.1 Anaerolineaceae bacterium UBA5224
CCTTCCTTACAGTTAAAAACTTACCACCCCCTCTTCACTGCCCTGCCCCGATAAAGTCGTGGGTGCGTTCCGCCGTTAGGTGGAAGAGGGGGTCGGGGGTGAGAGTGCAAATCGTATGGAATAGACTTAAAGTCTTTCTTACACATCGCAAGTTCCCTGTTCCCTATTCCCTGATATGCTATAATTCCTTTCGGGAATAATATTCCCAAAAGGATGACAATGCCAGGCGATCAAAAACAACCTTTCCTGCCCCTCTCTGAAGCAGAGCTCACCTTCGAACCCAGCCTGCCCTCCCCTTCCCAGGCCTACCTGAACACGCTCAGTGCCAGTGGCAGGCGCACCCAGGCGACCGCCCTCAACAACCTGGCTTACATCTTTTCCGATGGTAAAATCCAATCGGCTGAAAAATTCCCCTGGCATCACTTACGCTACGAACACACCAGCCAGCTCAGCAGCCACATGGTCGATATTGGCTACGCGAAGGCAACCGTCAACAAACACCTGGTCGCCCTGCGGCGCGTACTCGAGGAAGCCTACCGTCTGGGCCTCTACGAAGATCACAACGATTATTACCGCGCTGCCGGGGTCAAATCGCTGCGGCACGAAACCATTCTGCGCGGGCGCACCCTTGAGCACGAAGAATTACGTAAATTACTGGAGGTCTGCCTGGCAGACGGGCATAATCCCGTCCTCAGCGCCCGCGATACCGCCCTGGTCACGCTCATGTACATCACCGGAATCCGCCGCCAGGAGGTGGTTGACTTGAACCTCTCAGACTTCATCGCCAAAGAGCGAAAACTGCGCATTCTCGGCAAGGGCAGCAAACAGCGTGAGGTTTTCTTATCTGAAGACGCCATCACCGCCCTCGAAGGTTGGATCTCGCATCGCGGACGCCGCCTTGGTCCGCTTTTCACACGCATCACCAAGGGTGGCAAAGTTAAGCTGGAACGTTTGAGCGCACAGGCAGTTTACTACGTACTCAAAACACGCCAAAAACAGGCGGGGCTGGAATCTTTCACTCCGCATGACCTGCGCCGCACGACAATTACGGACATGTTGTCCGCGAATGTGGATGTTTTGACAGTCTCAGCAATTGCCGGGCACAACAGCAGTGACACCACACGCCGCTATGACCGGCGCAGTGAAGAAAGCAAACGTCAGGCAGTCGAACGCTTGCGTTCTCCCATGGCGGAGCTGGAAAAAGAAACTGAACCTGATCAAGAAGGGGAACCTTCCTGACTGTTAACCTTTCTTAAAGATATTATCGATATCGTCACCAATTTTATCGAACGCTGACCTGACATCCTTGCCAAATTGCTTGATTTTCGGGTCGTTTTTCCCTTCGTCAAAGGCATATTTCAAAGCATCGGAAATCTTTTTCAAACCCGCTTTGACTTCATCCATGCTTTTCTCTGCCCAGTCCTCGTCGTGCTCTTTCGGTTCGTCGTTCATTTTCTTTTCGGTGTCCTCTTTTTTATCCCAGGTTGAGGGACCCTCAACTGTGGTCCATTCTTCATCCTCTGGTTGCTGCGGATTGGTTCTTTTAGGATCGTCCATGATTAACTCCTTTGATTAGTGAGGTGATTTTATCAAGAATCGGTGCTAGAGGTGAATTAATGTAGCAGTCTTCTCTCCATTGATCCTC
>DHUW01000049.1:2364-4262 GCA_002409365.1 Anaerolineaceae bacterium UBA5224
CTCCCATGACTGCCGGTTCGTAAAGCTTCCCGGTCAGGGCTTGTTCGAGTTCATTCACATCACGCTGCCCGAAAAAATCACCAAAAAAGCGGATCTGCCTGATCACCCCACCCTTGCTGACATCCAACCAGGCTTCAATCGTCCCGCCGCTATAACGTACCTCGCGGTTGATCGCAAACGCGGGCGATTTTCCATAATTCCAATCCCAGCAGCAATAACGCTCCTCGGAAATCTTTCTGATCCCCTCCCAATCAGTCTCATTCAAAATGTACTCATTCACCTTGCCCCCGCTGAAAACACCTTCAATGATCATTTGGCGAAACTGCATGATGCTGGGTGGGTTCTCGGGCAAGAACTCGGTGATGTTCGCCACTCTCGAGCGTACCGATTGAATGCCCTTGCTTTCAAATTTTGCCGGCTTGACCTTCAAGGCTGCCCCTACCTGGCTCAGGTCTGTATCCCAAAGCAAGGTGCCATGGCTGACCATACGGGCGCCGGAAACATATTGCGCGTTGCCGGATATCTTTTTTCCCGCCGCTACAATATCATTTCGCCCGGAGAGTTCTGCCGGAACACCCATTTTTTGCAGAACATCCACCACCGGTTGGGTGAATTTGCGAAAATTATGGAAATTATCCGGGGAGTTAGGGGCGATGAAGGAGAAATTGAGGTTGCCCAGGTCGTGATAAACCGCACCCCCACCCGAAAGCCGCCGCACAACGATAATGTCATGTGCTTCCACATAGTCGACGTTGATCTCCTGCACCGTGATCTGGTTGCGCCCAATAATAATGGAAGGTTGGTTAATATAGAAGAGCAGGATCTCTTCTTCCGGGGCAATATTTTTGATCAGGTATTCTTCAATCGCCAGGTTAATTCGCGGGTCGTTGTTCGGTTCGTTTTCGACAAAAATCATAATTTCTCCAAAGGTTACTGGAGCAAATTATACCGGTGAACTGGTTTAAGAATTTTTTGGATACAGTCACGCAAATTTATGTAATTGCCAGGGAACAACGGAGGATCGCAAGGACGAAGGAAAGAGCATGCGACCATGCTGGGCAAAAAGCCGCGCCTAATCCCAGTTTTTGACACACAAGAAAGATAGAACTATTCCATAAAAAAAGCCGGGTTCCGAACTTGAACCCGGCCTACGATTACTGAATAATTAATAATTATCTTCCAATCCCAATCACATCGAAGCCCAATCCCTCCAGCCTTTCGCGGTCGAGGAAGTTGCGCCCATCAACAATCGGAACTCTTGGGATGGATTCCCAATCCAACTCGCGATACTCGGGCCATTCTGTCACCAGGAGGATCCCCTCAACATCTTTCAATGTCTCCCCAACCTCATCACAAAACACCACTCCCAGCTCCCCATATTGGCTACGCGCATTGCGTAGTGCCACCGGGTCGTGGGCACGCACCAGGGCGCCTCGATGGATTAACAATCGGCTGATATCGATCGCGGGAGCATCCCGCAAATCATCGGTATTTGGTTTAAAACTGAATCCCAGTAGGGCAATATGCTTTCCTTTTAAGATCTTCAGTTTATCCTGCAGCAGGTCAACCGCCAGCACTCGTTGAGAGTAATTGACTTCGCGAGCCGCCTCGATGATCGGCATTTCCAACCGGTAATCGCGGGCAGTCGCCACCAGCGCAGCAGTGTCCTTTCCAAAACATGATCCGCCCCACCCTAATCCGGCATTGAGAAAACGGTTGCCGATGCGCTTATCCAGCCCAATACCCTCGCTCACAGCGTTTATATCAGCGCCGATCTTATTGGCAAGCCGGCCGATCTCATTGATGTAAGAGATCTTCAGAGCCAAAAACGCATTGGCGGCATATTTGATCATTTCTGCAGAGGTCAGGTCGCAAGCCAGCAAAGGTACTTCCGTGAG
>DHUW01000049.1:4544-5875 GCA_002409365.1 Anaerolineaceae bacterium UBA5224
CCAACCACGATCCGGTCCGGATAGAACGAATTGTGCATGGCAGAACCCTGCGCTAAAAACTCAGGGCTGGAGACGACATTAAAGTCAGCACACTCTCCATCGTTGTGGTTGTTATTGAAATGTTCATGCATAATGGCTTCAACCCAGTTACCTGAGCCGATCGGAACGGTAGATTTATTGACGATGACAGTGAAATTGTCGCCCAGGTTTTCGGCAATTGCTTCAGCTGCCTGGCGAACATAGTGCAAATTGGCGTTGCCATCAGGCAGTGAGGGCGTGCCCACCGTGATAAAGATTACGTCAGTGTTGGGGATATCAGCTTCAGCATAGCTGCTGGTGAACCTGATTTTGTCTGATACCAACTGCAGTGTCTCTTCCAGGTGCGGCTCATATACCGGACTTATCCCCTGCTGAAGCAGGGCAATTTTTTCCTCGTTGACATCCAGGCAGGTGACCTGGTTGCCCAGGTACGCCAACACCGCCCCTGTGTTCATCCCGACATAACCTGTGCCAATAATTAATACCTTCATACGCCCTCCTCGTTTTAGATTCTTCCCAATTATAACTGTTTGAAATATTTCTGCCGTTGAGAATAGCCGCTGAAGGCACAGCGAGCAGTGTTTGCTCCTTTTGCCAGCGCTCATCCAAGGAAAGACAGGGGCTGGGGTCACCCTTACAGAGCAATTAAACCCCAGCCCTACCAAAGTTCGCTTCTAAATTTCTTCCAACTGCGCCATAAAATGTCGCAGCACTGGCGGAGCCCACTTCACGCGTAAGCCGCGGATAGAGTTGGCGTCTTTCATGCACTCAGCTGCCGCTTCGGCAATGTAATCCAGGTGGCTGCGCGTGTACACACGCCTCGGTATGGCAAACCTCAAAAGCTCCAGTGGAGCGTAGACATGCTCGCCGGTTTGCGTGTCCACATGCTCAAACATCAGGCTGCCGATCTCTGTCGTGCGCACCCCGCCCGCCAGGTAAAGCGCATTAGCAAGCGCAACCGCCGGAAACTGGCTCTGGGGGATGTGTGGCAGCGCTTTGCCGCCATCCACGTACACCGCATGCCCACCGGTGGGCATATAAACCGGCAAGCCTGCTTCAAGCAGCACCTTGCCCAAATAGCGGGTGTGCGCTTCGCGATAATTGAGGTAATCCTCATCAATTGCTTCGTGCAAACCAACTGCAATCGCTTCCAGGTCGCGCCCAGCCAACCCGCCATAAGTTAAAAATCCCTCGTGCACGATCAGGTTTTGCGCAATTTTTTGTTTCAGAGTCGGGTCGCGGAAAGCGATGAAGCCGCCGATATTGACAATCGCATCCTTCTTGGCGCTCAT
>DHUW01000049.1:6241-7230 GCA_002409365.1 Anaerolineaceae bacterium UBA5224
ATGTTCTCAGCGCCAACAGACTCGATAAACTCACGCAGCTTTTCCAGGTCCATGTTTCCCTTGAAAGGCAGATCAATGGTGCTGTCTTCGCCTTCCGGCACGGTGAAATCGACAGGATTGGCACCCAGCACCAGCAGGTTCGCCTGGGTGGTGTCGAAATGGCGGTTATTGGGAACAAACTGCCCCTTCTTCACCAGCGTCGAGAAAAGCATGCCTTCTGCCGCCCTGCCCTGGTGAGTGGGGAGAACGTATTCGAAGCCCATGATATCCTGGATTGCCTTCTCAAAACGGTAATAACTCTTGGCGCCGGCGTAAGATTCATCTCCGCGCATGATACCCGCCCACTGCTCATCGCTCATGGCGTTGGTGCCGCTGTCAGTGAGCAGGTCAATATAAACATCCTCAGCGGGAATGTTGAACAAGTTGTAATGCGCCTTTATCAGCGCCGCTTCCCGTTCTGCTCGCGTGGTCATTTTGACTTTTTCAACTACCTTGATGCGAAACGGCTCCATAAATGGAATGGTCATAAACTCTCCTTTATTCGGTTTAATTTGAACTGACCAGGTGCTTGCCGGCCAGGATTCCACTGCCAAAAGCGTAATGCAAATTAAATCCACCGCAGGGTCCCGCGATGTTGTTACTCTCACCCACCAAATAAAGCCCCGGTACAAGCCTGGATTCAAAACTGAGCGGGTCAACTTCGTTCACCCCCACCCCGCCAATGGTAACCTGGCTGTTCTTAAAGTCCCCCGCCCCGGTAACTTTAAAGCGATTATCAGTGGCTACGCGCAATAAGCTCAGCAGCTGCTCGCCTTCAACTGACTTCATTTGGGTCTCGGGTGCAATCCCTGCCTGATTAAGGAAGAAATCGACTGCCTTGGGTGCCAGTGCTCGCAAAAGCAGACTCCTCAGGCTGCCCCTGGCTTTTTCAAGATCCGCCAGCTCTTCTGCCATGCCCTCCCAATAAGGTGCCAGGAAGTTGACCTGCA
>DHUW01000049.1:7487-25412 GCA_002409365.1 Anaerolineaceae bacterium UBA5224
TCGGTCACGATCAGGTTGCCAAAAGTGCTTCCCAACCGCTCCCCGTCGAGGTAAATGGAGGTAACTGCGTCAAACCGCTGCCCTTTTAAGGCTTTAAATGCCCCCAACTCCACAAAAATTGGACCAAGCGCCGGGACCAACTTCTCCACGCTGTGTCCAAGTCGTTGAATAGCGGGGAATAAGCTGCCCTTGGACCCCAGGTCCGGATAAGCCTTACCGCCCGCTGCCACGACCAGCTTGTCGAAGCGCTCCACGGTTTTCTGCCCATTCCAGTTCAATTTAAGCTCGAACTGCCCCTCTTTATATCCAAACCACTCCACTTCTGTGGCTACGCGCAATAATACACCAGCTTCAAGCAGTCGTTCATGAAAAATATCAACCACGGCATGTGCCGATTGTGACAGCGGATAATACCAGCCGTCGTCTGTCTTGAAAGTCGGGATGCCCATTCTTTCGAGAACATCCCGTAGTTCAGCCACGCCAAAGTTGTCCAGGAACCTGGCGATCCAATCGGGATCTGAGCAATAATAGAGGGAGGGGTCAAGCGCATCATTCGTGAGGTTGCAGCGCCCGCTTCCAGTGACCAGCAGCTTGCGCCCGATGGTCTGGTTGTGTTCAAACAGGCTCACCGAACCACCCGCCTGGCTCACAGGCGCGGCGTGCAAGGCAGCCATGATACCTGCCGCACCTGCGCCAATTACCGCAACTTTCATGGCTCCATTATAACGTGTCCACCCATCTTCTGAGCCAATATCGGGAGAACAAATTTGCCCTAATCGGAATGCAGCAATCTTTAGCCTTCCCTTCGGGGGAAGGTAGAAGATCCCGCGAGCGTAGCGACTAGACCGAGTGGGCTCAACCCACATCGGTCTGTGCAGAACACATTGGTGTTCGTTGTGGGAGCGGACCACGGAGTGGTGGATGAGGTATCAGTAAGTAATAAGGAAAGGCGGAAAAACTGTTGTCAAAAAATTACCCACCCCCCCTGCCCCCCTCTCCCACCTTTGGCGGGAGGCCTGCAGTAAAGAGGGGGTGATAAGGAAGCAGAATCCAGCCTGCGAAAACCTTTCACGCCTCTACCGAATTGGCGGCACTACACTATAATTCTTCTGATATGAATCCAGTAGACAAGCTTTTCGACCGCGTATTGCGCATCCACCCCGAGGATAACGTCCCCGCCGAAGTGGCTGCAAATTTTAAGCACAATGTGATCGTCAACACCGTCGACTTGATGTTCTTTTTCTTCTCAGACAGCCTCTGGTCGATCAACACCATCATGCCGGTTTTTGCAGCCACACTCACCGATTCACCCTTCCTGGTCGGTCTGATCCCGGCTGTGGTCAACGCCGGCTGGTTCATTCCCCAGCTTTTCATGTCGGGTCACATCAGCAAAATGCCCAAGGTTATGCCTTTTTCACGAAAGATGGGCCTCCTGGAACGCCTCCCTTATATGTTCCTGCCCCTGCTAACGCTTCTGATTGGAAAAATTGACAATCAATCCGTCTATTGGCTGCTCCTCCTGATCATGATCTGGCGCGGGATCGGTGGTGGCATGTCCGGCTTGCCCTGGCAGGAAGTTAACGCGCGCGTCATCCCCATCTCGCACCGCGCCCGCTTTTTCGGCATCTCGCGCGTTTTCGCCCAGCTGACCGGTGTGCTTGGCTCACTCCTTTCCGTCTACCTGTTGGGCAGGTTCCCCTACCCCAGGAATTATGCTGTCGGATTTGTCGTGGCAGTTGTTTCGGTTTGGATCTCCTTCGCCGCTTATTCGCAAAACCGCGAACCTGAAATTGAAATCGTAACAAACTCTCAGGATGAGGAGCAAAAATCAAAGGGGCAGACCTGGGCGCTGATGAAGCAAATTCTCAAGACGGATGGCAATTTCCGGTGCTATTTGACTTCGCGTTCACTGGCTTTCATCGGTAATATGGCTACCGCCTTTATTGCCGTTTATGCCATTGATCATTTTCATCTTGGCGATGAACAAGCGGCTGTTTTCACAACCCTGATCCTTGTCTCTGGGATTTTCGGTTACATCCTCTGGGGTTCGCTGGGTGATCGCATCGGTCCCCAAAAAGTAGTTATTTTGTCTTTCCTAACCTGGAGTTTGGGCTTGCTGGTTGCGATCTTTTCGCAATCTTTGTGGATTTATTATCTCGTTTTCGCTGCTTTTGGGCTCTATTCCGCTGGGTTGAACCTGGGCGACACCATGCTGGTGATGGAGCTGGGTGAAGAGCGTTTGCGCCCCACCTACCTGGGTATGGCACGCACCCTCACCGGCGTCTTTCTGTTGCTCGCCCCATTGCTTTCAGGCTGGTTGGTGCAGAGCTACAGCTATCTGGTCATGTTCGCAGTTTCATTGGGCTTTGTGATCCTGGCTACCATCCTGATGGCAACCGTCAAAGACCGCCCAAGACGACGCGCATAAACTTCAATCCTCTCCGCTTCGCTACCATGGCGGGTAACGCAACCTGACCTTCAACTTAAACCTTCCCCAAAGGGGAAGGGTCGAAGATCCCGCACACGTAGTGTGTGGGAGTGACCACGAAGTGGTGGATGTGGTTCCTGTCAAAGATCCAGGAAGTCATGATATGCATTTCTAGAAGAGCAGAAATTATCTACCAGTTTTACGTACGCGTAAACCAGTTTCTGAGCTGGCTGATCCGATTTCCCAAATCAGGATCCCGCGTTCTTCAGCTTTTCGGCAAAAATCTGCCACCTTGTCCTCAGGCACGCTCATCAGCAGCCCGCCGCTGGTTTGAGGGTCAAAAAGCAGCATCCGCTCACTCTCGCTCACCGCCGCATCAAAGGTCACATGCTCTCCAAAATAGAGTTTGTTGGTGGTTGCACCACCGGGGAAGGCATCCGCTTGAGCAAATTTATAGGAAGCTTTGATAAAGGGAATCCGGTTGAACTCAAAATCAAGCCCTACACCACTCGCCTGGGCCAATTCATTGGCATGCCCCAACAGTCCAAATCCTGTAATATCGGTAACAGATTTTAGCCCGCAATCAAGCGCTAATTGTCCGGCTTCCCGGTTCAGCAGCTTCATCCAACCTGTGACCTCTGCCACGTCTTCTGCACTGGTCAGCCCACCTTTGATGGCTGTAGTGGTCACGCCAAAACCGAGCGGTTTGCTCAGGAACAGGTGATCACCCGGGGTTGCGCCACCCTTGGTCAGGGTTTTACCAATTTCTACCATCCCAACCACTGCCAAACCAAACTTTGGTTCTTCATCCTTCACCGAGTGCCCCCCTGCGACTACCACGCCGGCTTCTTTCGCCTTCTCGGCACCTCCGCGGATAATGGCTCGGGTCACCTCCAGAGGCATATCGCCAGGTAAAGCAGCTATATTGAGTGCCAGGAAGGGTTTCCCGCCCATGGCATAAATATCAGAAAGGCTGTTTGCTGCAGCAACAGCGCCGTAATCATAAGGATCATCCACCACAGGGGTGAAAAAATCGGTGGTCATTACCAGGGCGCGCTCGTCATCCAACTTCCAGATCGCAGCATCGTCGGCAGAATCCAACCCGACCAGCAGGTTGGGATAATCCTGGGAATTGAAAGTCTCTCTAATTGGCTGCAGAACCTGCGCCAGCGTTTCCGCACTGAGCTTTGACGCTCAGCCCGCGCAACTGGCCAGGCTGGTAAGCCGGATCTGCTTGCCGGAAGTGGCATTCTCGTTCATGGGCATAATGATACCTGAAAAATGACAGGGTGTTGTCATCTGACCGAATGGCGATTTTGCCTTGCAAGAGAAGTCGTAAAGGGAGGGTATGATGTTGGGAGTAAAGAACTTCGTACGGAGGGGGCTTGCTCCCTCCGCAAAGATGGTGACAACATCCGTGATGGTAGATTGAAGGGTATATAAAAAAGGGCGGGGTTGAACCCGCCCGTACATCTTTTGTCTTCTTTATCGAGCCTGGGACGGTATGAATACTGTCCCATAAAAATCTTACTTAACTTCTACTTCACCCTTCACATCAACATTTTCTGCCTTCAGCAGTTCCATAAACTCCTTACCGCTGATGTTTTCCTTCTCCAACAGGAACTTGGCAATCCGATCCAGCGCAGCTGTATTTTCTTTGATCATCTCCACGGCATTGTCCTGACAGGATGCTAAAATTTTGCGCACTTCCGTATCAATCACCGAGCCTGTTTCATCAGAGTAATTGCCCACATTTCTTCCATCAAGGTACTGATTGGTCGTGCTTTCCAGGTTCATCGGTCCGAACTTCTCGCTCATGCCGTATTGCGTGATCATACCGCGAGCCATTTTAGTCGCACGTTCGATATCGTTGGATGCACCTGTGGTAACCTCGCCGAATTTGACGATCTCAGCCGCACGACCGCCCAAAAGACTGGTGATCTGTGCCAGCAGTTCTGATTTTGTCAGCAGGTAGCGCTCCTCTTCAGGCACGTTCATGGTGTAACCCAGGCTGCCCATGGTGCGTGGTACGATCGTGATCTTGGTCACGGGAGGTCCGTCCTTCTGCAGGGCGCTCACCAGGGCATGACCAACCTCGTGGTAGGAAACCATTTCGCGTTCTTTGGAGTTCATGACGCGGTCTTTCATTTCTTTACCTGCAATCACCACTTCGACCGATTCCAGGAGGTCCTTCTGGGTGACAACTTCACGCCCATCTTTCACTGCCAGCAAAGCTGCTTCGTTGAGCATATTCGCCAGGTCTGCACCGGTCGCGCCAGAAGTCGCCAGGGCAACTTCACGGAATTGCACATCCGAACCCAGCTTGTATTTCCTGGCGTGCACCAGCAAGATTTCTTCACGGCCTTTCAGGTCGGGTTTGTCGACGATAATACGGCGATCGAAACGACCCGGGCGAAGCAAGGCTTTGTCAAGTACTTCCGGTCGGTTGGTGGCAGCCAAAACTACGATGCCCTCGCTGCCTTCAAATCCATCCATCTCCGCCAGCAGCTGGTTGAGTGTTTGTTCGCGCTCGTCATTGCTGCCCAACGCGTTGTCACGGCTCTTGCCAATGGCATCGATTTCGTCGATAAAAATGATACAGGGGGCATTCTTTTTGGCAGTATCAAAAAGATCACGCACGCGGGAGGCACCAACGCCAACGAACATTTCTACAAATTCACTGCCCGTAATGGAATAAAATGGCACGCCAGCCTCGCCGGCAACAGCTCGCGCCAACAGGGTTTTACCGGTTCCAGGAGGACCAACCAACAAAGCGCCCTTGGGCTGTGTGGCACCGATTTTGGTGTACTTCTCCGGATTTTTCAAGAAGTCGACCATCTCCATCAGGCTCTCCTTGGCTTCATCCTGACCGGCAACATCGCTGAATTTGACATCGACTCGTTTTTCCACGTTGTATTCCGTAGCCTTGCTTTTACCGATACCGAACAGACCGCCGCCGCTGCCCATCGTGCCGCCCATTTTCTTTGCGGCATTGCGCAGAATAAAGGAATAGAACAGATACATCACTACTACGGGCAAAACCCAATATGTCAGAAAATTGAGAAATGGGCTCGAACCAGATTGATTGAGAACCTGGTAAAAAGGTACTTTGTTTTCGGTCAAACGGTCAATCAATTGCGGATCATCAGCACGTACAGCAGTGAAAACGGTTCCTCCAGCAGGGAGTGCAACGTTTTCAGGACGACCATCCGGGTAGAGAATTTGATCGAGTTCCGCCTGGTCTGCGTTTTTCGAAATTTCAAACGTTACTTCTTCTTCACCAAGCTGCACCTCTGCCAGGTTACCACTCTCGACCAACTGCAGAAACTGGCTGTAGGCGATGGTTTGCCGGGCATCTCTAAGGTTGTTAAGAAAAAGCGTGTTGATAATGAAGGTAATCACAAAGATTACCAGAAAAATGTTGAAAATATTGGGACCTTTAAAAAATCTCTCATCCCCGGAATCTTGCGGGGTCTGACCTGGTTGGTTGGGATCTCTGCCCGGTTGACGGGTTTCTTTCAGGTCAATGGATTCTTTATTTTGAACCTCTTCATTTTTATCGTTTATTGTCATTAAATTCCTCCTCTGATGAACTTTATAATCAGCAATAAAACTTCTCTTGGGTAAATTTTCTTCGCTTGGAAGAATCCTGATTAGTCTGTTTATGATGTTGTATTAATTGTATATTACTGTATTATGGTAAGAAATCTATTAATTATAGAATGCCACCTGCAAGCCAGATGGCTGGGCTAAGTCTGACCGAACGGAGCAGGTCATGATGCTGGGAGCGAAACGAGCAGTATTTATCTCACTCCGCTTGCTCTCATAGCTTTCAACCTTGGGGCTGGACTAAAGCCCAGCCGTACAGAGGGGGAGTGGCACTCTGCATTTTCCGCCTGGGAATTATTTGTCGTTGATCGGGAGGTTCATTTGGGGTTTTGCTAAAAGGCAGATTGCCACGGTCGCTTAGTTCCCTCGCAATGACAACTGATTGCTGCATACTACCGCGCTTGATCTCAGATTGAACCTTAATCGGAGAAAGATAAACAATCTTACCTATACTGATCAAATCATTTGAAAAAAGGAGGGAAGATGGCTAAATAGGCGCTAATTTCTCTCTCACCCCCCGGCTTCGCCGTCACTCCCAATCGCGATGCTCGCGGGGGGTTGTAACCTAAGGGTTTATGAAACTCATCTCTATTGCCTTTCAGCTATGAGCTATGAACTTTCTGTTCCCAGCTCCCTGATCCCTGCTATTCGTACTTCAGCGCATCCACCGGCACCATCGTGGCAGCGGAGAGGGCGGGGTACAAACCGGAAATCAGCCCGACAATCGTCGCAAAAACAATGCTAAACAACGGCAGCCAGACCGGGATCGAGGTCGCCAGGGTCGTGCCTCCACCGCTCTGCGATGCCAGGTACGAGCCTGCCAGCAGGTTGATCAGTCCGCAGATCGCCCAGCCTAGCAAAAATCCGCCCACCCCTCCCAAGAATCCTATCCCAGCCGCTTCTCCCAGGAAGATGCTGAGAATGTTATTGTTGGTCGCGCCAATCGCTTTCATAATACCGATCTCGCGCGTGCGTTCCAAAATCGCCATTGCCATCGTATTGGCGATCCCAATCGCCGCTACCAGCAAAGCGATCGCCCCCACTCCCCCAAACACGACCTGCATGATCGTGAAAAAGCTATTTATACTCTGCACTTGCGACTGGGGCGTGTATGCCTGGAAACCCATATCAGTGATCTGCTGCGCCAGTTCAATCACCACTTCCGGACTGGTGGCTTTGACTGTTACGTTGTTGTAACCCTGCTTGCTGTAATCCACGCGCTTGCCAGCAATCCAGTCATTCAGTTTCATCACTTCATCCCAGTCCATATAAATGTTATAGTCGGACTCCCCCCGGGTTTCCGCCAACACCCCCACCACCTCCAAATGCATACTCTTGCGTGTCTCGGTGCCGTCACTGTTCCACTTAACAAAATCAACCTTTAGCGTCTGCCCCATCAGGTCCGGGACCTCCACTGGAGGGTCTCCTGGTCTCTGATTGGGGTCGTAGAAATTGTTTTTGATCCATGATCCGACCACTACCGTATTTTTTCCGCTCACATCGGTGATACCCTGGTTGGCTTCCACACCCATTTCAGCTAGATCGTCCAGGTTCACAGCCATGATCGAGCCCCATGCCATCAGTTTGTCGAGTTTGATCTCGATGCCGGTGTTGACCCCTTGTTTGATGATCACGCGCTCCACGCCCGGCATAGCCTCAAACTGGGAGACCACATCCGGAGTGATTTTCTTGATATCCTCCTCGGTAAACATCTGGTTCCCCTTCATTTCCGGGTAGCCAGGGTAAACCTCGACATTGCTGAGATCGTTGATGCCCCACAGCTGGCTGGTGGCGCTCTCCTGCAAGCCGGCGCCCAGTGAGATCAGCGTCACCACGGCTGCAGTGCCAATGATGACACCGATGGCGGTCAATGCTACCCGCCCTTTGCGCCTTTTCAGGTTATCGGCGATCAAACTAATCAAATCAACTATGCGCATAATGCATCCATCTTTCCTTGCTCACCGCAAGCAATGATCAAGGTGACTTCATTCCCCCGCCATTATAGACAGGGCCTTCCTTTACCGGCCCTTCATCAGTCGGCATATCTGTGGGATTGTTGTTGCTGGTGCCAAAGCCAAAGAAGCCCTTGATCGCATTCCAGATCTTGGCAAAGAATCCAGGTTCCTTTACTGGTTCATTCGGGAAGGGATTAGGATTCATTGGGTCGATCATAATCGGGTTGCCATTCTCATCCAAGACTGGGTTGCCGTTCTCATCGAGCTGCGGATAAGGTTCTGGAGCGGGGATTTCGGGCATCACTTCGACCTGCAGCTGGCTGTTGTAGGTGCGCAGCTGGTTGAAATCATCGGTGTAGCGGATCTCAAGGTTGATCGTAGCAGTGCCTTCCTGGAATGGAATGAACATCGGGTCAACGGTGAAATAACCGCCCGGGTCGAGCGTGCCAACAAGCACGGTATTGTTGCTCATCTCACCAGCATCGGATGTGACCACCACGTTACCAAGCACTGCTGGTTTACGCGCCAGGTTGGTGATCTGGATAGGCAGACTGCCCATCTGACCGACATAGAACATACCTTCCACCGGTTGATAGAAAGAGATCTCGAGCTGAGGCAGTGACAGGACCAAAAGCGTGATCACCTGGTCATCAATTACCCGGTTGCCCTTGGTGTCCGTATAAACAAAAGAAAGTTTCAGCGGATAAGCGCCCGGTTGGGCAGTCACATTGACGACAAATTCCTGTTCAGGGCTGAGGCTGCTTCCGGCCGGGATGTCACCCAACAAAACCACGTTGGATTGTCCGATCGGGGCAAAAATAGATACATCGCCAGAACCTCCGCTGACTCCGCCAGCCTGGGGTGTGCCCTCGGGGTTGGTCGTGATGGTGGAACCGCCATAAACCAGCGATACACTGCGTGCCAGCGCACTGCCAGCATTGCGTACATCCAGGGACAGTTTGAATGTAGTACCCGGCTGCAATGGGTTGACATCGGTGCTGTAATTATTGACGACCATCTGTGCACGGTCCACCACAGCAGGGGTTGCTGTGGCAGCCGTCTGTGCTGCGCCAGTTTGGTTGATTGTAATTGTGAACGTAAAGACATCGGAGTATTGATTTTTCCCAGTGGAATCTGTGTAAGACACAGCCGCTGTGATCAAGCCAGAATACTTCCAGGTGGACATATCGTTGACCTTGAATGTGTGCGTACTATTAACAAAATTACCGTCTACAAGGCTTCCATCCGGGTTTCCTATTTTTCGTGCATCAACTTCATAAAAAGTAATCACCGAACCATCCAGGGGGTCAAAGTCCTGGGATGAGAAGGTCATGACGATGTTGTTAGCGAATGCCAAACCGTTATTTGCGAGAGTAAAATTCAATCCAAAAGTGCCATAAGGATTGACGCTTTTCTTGCCATCGCCTGTCGAGTAATCGGCAATGTAAAGCATGGGTCGAGTATCGGTTTGTTGCACGATATTCTCAGGCACATATCCAGGTGGGTTCACCGCTGGATTTTCCGGTACATAATTCCAGGGTACGGGTGCCGCTGGGGTTTCAGCGGGCGGGTCCACCCATTGTGCATCAGCAGCTAAGTTCAAGGCCGGCAAAAGCGCCAGTGAAAGAACGAGGGAAATGATCAGGAAGATTTGTGTGTTTCGTTTCATTGTGTACCTCTATGAACTGATCGAGATTGATTCCAAATATTGTTTTTCGTCCACCATGCGTCCATCCATCAGATAGATCCGGTGGGTGGCATAATTGAGCATGCGTGGGTCATGGCTGGCAACCAGAATTGTCTTGCCAGATTTGCAAAGTTCATCCAGCATACTCATGATCGCGATACCGCTGGCTGTGTCCAGATTACCGGTCGGTTCGTCCGCCAGGATC
The DNA here is from genome assembly GCA_002409365.1 of Anaerolineaceae bacterium UBA5224. GTDB lineage: Bacteria > Chloroflexota > Anaerolineae > Anaerolineales > Anaerolineaceae > Mesolinea. The sequence continues at coordinate 17,372 of DHUW01000049.1, forward strand.
AGGGGTGGGTCGTTCACCAGTGCCCGTGCGACTGCCACGCGCTGCTGCTGTCCGCCTGAAAGTTCGGTCGGTCTGTGCCCGATACGGTCCCCCAGCCCTACTTTGTCCATCAGCGCTTCTGCACGCTCGATGCGATTTTTCTTTCTGATCCCTGCAAATCGTAGCGGGAATGCCACGTTTGCCTCGGCGCTCATGTTGGCGATCAGGTTGAAACTCTGGAAGATGAACCCGACCGTGTTGCGCCGGTAATCAGCCAGGGCATTTTCATCCATTCTGGCGATCTCCTGCCCATCCACGCTGATTTCGCCCGAGGTCGGCCAGTCCAGTCCTCCCACCAGGTAGAGCAGCGTACTTTTGCCTGAACCGCTGGGACCCATGATCACGGTGAATGACCCACGGGGAACGTCCAGGTCCAGCCCGTCCAGGGCGTGCACCTGGCTTTCACCCATATTGTAGGTTTTGCGCAGATTGATCGTTTGAACGAAATTATCAGTCATAAAGTTGCTTTCTTTAGAAATAAAAGCCCGCTCCGCCGCCGCTCAACCCGCCCAGAAGGCTGGTTACCAGGTTGGGCACGCCCTGCAGCAGCAGCATGATCAAAACGGCCACGATAGTAGTCACAAGGGCTTTGCTTTTCTTTAATCCAGAGATAAGAATGGCACCGATGACCAGGAAAATTACGAAGACCAGCCAATAAAGATCGATGCTGCCCAATACACCCCGCAAAAAGGCGCTGAATCCTTTTGCTTCGGCGTCAACCAGGTTTGAGAGACCCGGGTTTTCAACCAACTGTTTGCTGGATCCGACCACGAAAAATTTGACCAACTCGCGTATGCCAAAAGGGACCATCGCCCAGGCGACCACGTTGCCAACTTTCATTCGCGGCGCGCGGCTTCCTGCCAGCGTGAGCGAGAGGTAAAGGATGCTTGCCATCAGCAGGCTGAACACCAGGTAACCCAAAATGCCCGTGGCCGCAGGAAATACGATCATAAAAACCGGGGAGGATTTGTTTTGCTGGGCATCCAGGTATTCTTGCTGCTGCTGCTCGGACCACCACTGAAAGTCATCCGGCAAAGTCGCGCCCATCTGAAGCTGTTGGGTCTTGACTGGCGCGGCAATCAGCACCGCTAATATCACCATGATACTGATGAAGAGCAATGGAGTGCGTTTGTTGGAAACATCCTCCGCACCCACTTTGGTAAGTGTGGCGCGGGGTTTGTAGAACATTTGAAAAAGCCACTTAAGGTAACCCTTTCGTGGTTTTTTTTCTTTGTTCTGCTTCTCTCGTTTCATTGGCAACCTCAATGAGCCTGTTTTGTCCAGCTGTGATTAATGACGCCCAACCTTGCCCATAAGTTCCAGTCAAGCAGGTTTTGAATATTCTTAGTTTATCGCATATTGGTGGAAGCGGGTATCAGGGAGCTAATACCTTAACATACCCACATTAGAGTGAGGCAACTGATACCTTACCACCCCCTCTTTAGAGGGGGTAACTGATACCTTACCATCCCCAGCTTAGGGGGAAGTAAATGATACCTTACCACCCCCTCTCTAGAGGGGGGTAGGGGGTGAGAGAATTATTCTTAGCTTCTTGTCCAAAATCCTTCCACAATTCAAAAAAGGATTAAACTAATTCCTATGTCACCACATCTCCTCCGCGATCGCTCCAGGGAACTACGAAAAAATTCTACTAAACAAGAAAGATCGCTTTGGTACAACTACCTCAGATCCATAGAGCCGAGAGTTCACCGTCAAAGAGTCATCGGCAACTACATTGTCGATTTTTACTGTCACCAGGCGAAGCTGGTGATAGAGCTTGATGGCGGGCAACATTATTCTGATGAAGAAATAAAATCAGATCAAGTCCGTACTGCATACTTGGAGTTACAGGGTTCGAAGGTTTTACGATTTACAAACTGGGAAGTTGACCACCGTTTTTACCAGGTGTGTGAACAAATAAAGGAAGTAGCTGACCAAAGGTTGGACGAATTGGCAGGGAAATAGGGTAATGTGAAGATTCTCTATCACCCCCCTACCCACCTCTAAAGAGGGGGTGGTAAATACACCTTGCCCCAAGAGGACTCTATCAGCTATCAGCTATAATATCCACAACTTTAGCCAAAGGAGATACTTGTGAAAGACACTATCCGCAAATATATTGATCAACTGCACGCCAAGGGCGCGCACTACGTTGACGCGCGCTGGTACCCCCACGAAGACAGCAACTTCCTCTTCATGTGGAACGGCAACCTCAAAGAAAACAACGCTTCCAGCCAAAGCGGTCTGGGCGTACGCGTGCTCTATAACGGCGCCTGGGGCTTTTCCGCTTCATCCGATCTCGCCAACCCCGGCGCGATCTTCGATAAAGCCTTCGACAACGCCCGCATCGCCTCCGAACGCGTTACCTTCCCGGTCCGCCTGGCGGAAAAGGAAGCTATCGTCAGCAGCTTTAACAGCCCCAATAGAATCGACCCCTTCACCGTCGGACTGGATGAAAAAGTCGCTTTCCTGCAAAAAATGGACACCGCCCTCAATCAACCGGGCATCGTCCAGCGCATGGGCATGCTCGAATTCGTGCGTAAGCAGATCATCTTCATGGATTCTGAAGGCTCGGAGATCGAGAAAAACATCATCGAAGTCTTCCCCAGCATTTCTGCCATGGGCATCGACAAAGATGGCGGCATGCAGCGCCGTACCTATATGCCCGGTCGCACCAGCGGTACCCGCGGTTGGGAAAGCATCGAAGAAGGTGATTTCCTGCAAAACGCCGAGCGCCTGGTCAGTGAGGTCAACCAACTCATGGTCGCCGATGACGCCCCCAACGGCAAAATGTCCGTGATCCTTCTCAACGGCATCATGTTCCTGCAAACCCACGAGACGATCGGGCATGCCCTGGAGCTCGACCGCATCCTCGGTTATGAACTCTCCTTCGCCGGTGGTTCCTTCGTTCGCCTGGAAGATTTTGGCAACCTGCGTTACGGCTCCGAAAAGCTGACCGTCCGCGCCAACGCCCTCGAACCCAACAGCCCCGGTAGTTTCGGTTACGATGACGACGGCGTCCCCGCCCAGGACAACCTCCTGATCGACAAAGGCATCCTCGTTGGCGCCATCACCGGACGCCAGATGGTGGAAGAAGCCAATGCCAAAGCCAAAAAACAGATTTTTGAAGGCTCCAGCGGTGCCAACCGTGCCACTTCCTTCTACCGCGTCCCGATCGAGCGCATGACCAACATCAACATCGACCCCGGCACCGACGGCACTCTGGAAGATATCATCGCCAACACCAAGTACGGTCTGGTGCTGGACGGCGACAAGAGTTGGTCGATCGGTTCCAACCGTGAGCAATTCCACTTCGCCACCGAAATTGGCTGGCTGGTGGAAGACGGCAAGAAAACGAAAGTAGTCAAGAACCCCACCTATCGCGGTGAGACCGTTCCCTTCTACAATTCGCTTGCAGCCGTGGGTGATAAAAGCACCTGGAACCTGCATTACGTCAACAACTGCGGTAAAGGCGCACCCAACCAGATCATGCAGCTGGGGCACGGCGTCCCGGTCTGCCGCTTCGATAATGTCCAGGTAGGAGAGTAGAAATGAGCAACCAAGTCATTGATTTATTGAAACAATTGCGTCAGGCTGCCCTCAAGCGAAACTTGATGGCGCTCATCAGCTATCACGAAGAAGACAGCTACCTGATGCGCTTCGCCAACTCGTCGATTTCACTGAATACCAACGAGCACTTGATCTCGCTTGATTTCATCGCCTTTGATGGTCGCAAAAAAGCCAGCTACAGCATGATCGTCAACCCCACCGATTTTGCCAGCATGGAAAAAGGTCTGGACATTTTGGCAGAAATGCTGCCCCATGCCCAACCGCTCACTTACGACCCCACTTTCCCGGTCTACACGCGCGATGTGGTCGATGAGCGTTCCTTTGACCCCTTCATGTGTGAGCTGACAAACGAAGAGCGTTTGGCTTACTTCAACACCCTGGGAGAAGGGCTGGAGAGTGATGATGTCAAACTGAGCGGTATCTTCAGCAGCGGTACCACCACCACTGCCACTATTACCACCGCCAATGAATTCACCCAATACTTCCGCGCCACAGACGCCCAAATCACTGCTGTTCTTTCCTCCGAGAGCCTCAAATGGGAAGTCAACGCCGAGCAAAGCGCCCAGATGAAGAAAGACCTCGACGCCCGCAGCCTGCACGCCGACCTGGCGCTCCTGGTGCAGAACTACCAGCAGGATCAGGCCGTGCAGCTACCGGTTGGCAAATATACCGTCGTGCTTGGTCCGGCTGCCACAGCTGAACTGGTGCAAATCATGAGTTACTACGCCATGACCGGCAGTGCCCTGATGCAGGGTTATTCTTTCTTAAAGGAAGAAGATCAGGGAAAACAAGTCTTCTCAGATCAATTCAACCTGATCGATGACCCACGCGATGTCGAAATCTTCGGGCAGGAAGCTGACCGCTTCGGTTTGACAAGACAACCCTTCCCACTGGTTTCGGAAGGTCAATTCCAGGCTTTCATGTGGGACCAGGATTCAGCCGATGAGTTCGGCAAAACTCCCACCGGGCATGACGTCAGCCGCACCAGCCTGGTGATAAACGCCGGTACTGAGCCAATCGAGAGCTTGAAAGACCTGTGCGAAATGCCGCGCGACGAAGACATCCTCTACATTCCTTATATCCACTACATGAATGTCGTCAACCCTTCACAGGGCATGATGACCGGCTCCAGCCGCTTTGGTGCGCTGTTTTTGAAGAAGGACGGCAGTGTTCAGGTGCCTTATAACGTTCGCCTCACCCAGAAATTCACTGATTTCTTCGGTAAGAACATCCTTTGGATGAGCAAAAAGCAAGTCGCCTACAACGTCTCCAGCAGTTATGGTCGCCGCGACCCAACGGCTTTGAGGGTACCGCGCTTTGTGTGCGTAAAGGATATCGAAATTTCGCACTCAAATCCGTCGTATTGATATCAGCGAACAGGGAACAGGGAAGATCATAGCTGATAGCTCATAGCTGATGGCTGATAGGAAAAGAAGAAAAGTGAAAAACGATTGATAGCTTATCGCTCAGGGATAAGCTATCAATCGTTTTCGAGGCTGTTAATTAATCCATTTAGCATCTTCGCAATTTCGATTGATCGCTGTTCCAGTTCTTGAAACGTTTCACTTTTAAACCAGTTGCGCAAGCGAAATAATTCAAGCAGCGTCAAGGTTTCATATAAGGATCCGCGTGAAACATGCAAAAAATGAACGAATTCTTTCCTGGAATTTCTTCCTTTTCCCTCTGCAATGTTCATTGGAATAGAAGTCGCTGCTGCTTCGAGTTGTTCAAACAAGCGATAGTGCTTGCGTGGAGTATCCAAAACCTCAATTAGACTGATGACAGCATTGGCAAAATCCATGCTTTTCTGCCAGACAATTAAGTCTTTGTATGCCAACTGTCCACCATTGGATTGCATCTACTCCTCCGATTCATGCAATTTTACAGGAAATCTCTCTCTTTTGCTCTTTTCTTCATTTTTTCTTTTCCTATGAGCCATCAGCTATCACCTATCAGCTATGAGCCATCAGCTATGAGCTAATTCCCCCAAAGCCTTACCGCCTAAAATCCCCGACCGAATGCCCAACCCTGGTGGGACGATGTATTCATCAATCCTCTCCAAAATCTCTGGCACATGGATATACCCATTCAAATATTCCAATGTTTTTTGCCTGATCATTGGGAACATAAAATCCGCGTTCATCACCCCACCGCCCAAAATGATCCTTTGCGGCGCGAGCGTGCAGACCACTCCCTGCATTGCCAGTGCAATATAGCCAGCTTCAAGCTCCCAGGCAGGGTGCCCGGGCTCCAGCGTTTCTGCCGGCACCCCCCACCTGGCTTTCATCGCCGGACCGCTTGCCAAGCCCTCAAAGCAATCACCATGAAATGGGCAATTTCCCGCAAAACTCTCATCGCCCGCAATGCGCGGAATGCGGGTATGTCCCATTTCCGGGTGCATTAGACCATGCAGCAATTGCCCGTTCACCATGGCTCCCCCGCCGATACCGGTACCAATCGTGAAATAAACCACGTCGCTCAGACCCTGCCCTGCACCCCAGAAAGATTCTGCCAGGGCGGCGCCGTTCACGTCTGTGTCAAAACCAACTGGAATACCAAGACCTTGTTCAAAAAATCCAGCCACGTCGGTGAAAGCCCAGCCCGGTTTGGGGGTCGCTAAAATTTGTCCATAGTCCGGAGAACCACGGCGCGCAGCCAAAGGTCCAAAGCAGGCGATCCCCAGCGCAGTAAGACCCCCCAACAAAGCTCCCTGTTGCTTGAAAAAGTCCAGGCATGCCCCAAGGGTTTGCGCAGGTGTGGTGGTTGGGATCCGGTTCTCCACCAGGATCTGGTTCTCCTGGTCGATCACAGCACAGACAAACTTCGTCCCCCCACCTTCAATACTGCCGAATAATTTCCCGCTCATTTTAACCTCTGAACAAATAATGATGCTTAATCTTACCAAGCAATCCCTAGACATATTAATTCAATTTTAAAACTAGCACTTTAATGTAGATCAAGTTGTGGTGCCTGTATTAGGAGTTTATCGGAAATTGTATTAAAGATTACCACCCCTCGACCGTAGTATTCAGTACTGCCACCTATGTAAGGGAGACCCCTGCCCTGGTTAGGGTCCACGGTCTCCCGCAACCTCCTAAAAAAACCAACGGACGCATGGATCCTATCAGTTTTTCTGCCAGGGTTAAGCCGTCCCCTATAGAACACTTGCTGTTTTCTTCTTGACTTGAATAAGAGTAGGGTTAAACTTAAATCTATGAATCTCTTAACCATCACCACTGACTTTGGTAACCTCAACGGTTTCACCGGCACGATGAAAGGCGTCATTTACGGCATTGACCCGCACGCCCAAATCGTAGATATCACCCACGAAATCCCCGCGCAAGACGTTCGCTCCGGCGCGATCGCCCTCTGGCGCGCTGTGCCCTATTTTCCTGCCGGCACTGTCCACATCGCCGTGATTGACCCCGGTGTTGGCACCGCCCGCCGACCGATCGCCGCACAGTTGGGCGATCAATTTTTTGTCATGCCCGACAACGGCCTGATCACCCCCCTGCTGGAAGATGCCGAAGCCGCCGGCAAACCGATCAAAATTGTCCACCTCGATAAGCCTGAATACTGGCTGCCTACGGTTTACACCACTTTCCACGGTCGCGATATTTTCGCACCCAGCGGTGCCCATCTCGCCAACGGCGTCCCCCTCGAATCCATGGGCACGCTTATCACCGATCCCGTACGTAAACCCCTGCCCAAGCCAACCAAAACCGCAGCAGGCTACAACGCCAACATCCTCCTGATCGATGTTTTCGGCAACTGTTCCACCAACCTAAGCGTCTCGCAGGTGCCAGACCTTGGCAAGGTAACCTTAAAAGTCAGAGATGCAATCATCGAAGAGATCGTGCCCTCCTACGGTCACCGCAAACCTGGTGACCTGGTGGCAGTGACCGATAGTGAAGGTTTCGTTGAAATCGCCGTTGTCAATGGCAGTGCCGCCCGCCAGTATGGTATCCAGCTCGATGACCCCGTAGAGGTCGTTTTTCATGACTGATGCCCGACCGCTGCCCCTGGTAGTCAAAGATCTCACTTTCCAGTACCATAGCCGCAGCATACCTGCCATCCAAAACCTGAACCTGCAGCTCGAACCCGGTCAGGTCATGCTCCTGGCTGGTTCTTCCGGGTGCGGTAAAACCACCCTGATGCGCTGCATCAATGGTCTAATTCCGCACTCCTACAGCGGAGAAATGAGCGGTGAGATCCTGGTCCACGGGCAATCAATCGATGGAATGGGACTTTCCCAAATTTCGACCCATGTGGGAACCCTTTTACAGGACCCGGAACGTCAAATCTTAGGCACCTACGTACTTAACGAAGTCTGTTTTGGACTCGAATCGCAGGGCATGTCCCGCGAAGAGATGCTGCCCAGAGCCTGCAAAGCGCTGGAGCGGCTGCACATCCTTCACCTCAAAGATAAAGA
>DHUW01000049.1:25685-26429 GCA_002409365.1 Anaerolineaceae bacterium UBA5224
CCTGGACCCTGCCTCGGCTCACGAAGCTTTACTGGCATTTCGTGAACTAGCCGATGAAGGGCTCTCGGTCATGATCGTCGAGCACCGCGTTGAAGATGTACTTGCTATCCACCCCGAAAAAGTGCTCTACATGGATGATGGCAAGATTATTTACAACGGAGATGCCCCCGGTCTGATGGAAGCGGTCGACTATGGCCGCATCAAATTACCGGCTCCCGTCATTGCCAGGCGCGCAAAGAACAAACCGGCACCTCAGTTCATACCCACCGTACCAAAAATCGATCCGCACAGCCAACCCTTGGTCTCCTTTCAGGATGTGCATTTCCAATATAAACCCGACACGCCTGAAGTGCTGCACGGCATCAACCTCGACATCCGCGCCGGCGAAGTGATTGCCATTTTGGGGCACAACGGCTCCGGCAAAACCACCACGGTCAAACACGCCCTCGGTCTGCTCAAACCTACCACTGGAAAAGTACTCTTGGAGGGGGTTGATTCCAAGAAATCAACGGTCGCTGAGGCTGCCAAAACTATTGGCTATGTCTTCCAGAGCCCCAGCCAGATGCTTTTTGCAGCTTCTGTACGCGAAGAATTGGCTTACGGACCCAAGAATCTGGGCTTTAGCCCCCAACAGGTTGAGGAAAACGTCAATTGGGCAATCGAGACGGTGCACCTGGAAGAAGAATTACCCACCCCGCCCCTGGCACTCTCCTTTGGGCAGCAAAAACGCGTTTCCATCGCTTC
>DHUW01000049.1:26807-28291 GCA_002409365.1 Anaerolineaceae bacterium UBA5224
ATTTTCCAGGATGAGGAAAAGCTAAAAAAGTGGCGCCTGATGCCCACTTCTTTGCTAAAATTGAATCAGCAATTATGGCCGAAGACCGGCCAATATTTGTGCGCGGAAGCGCTCAGTCAATTTATTTAATTTAGTTTATTGGAGGTAATTACATGCAAAGCACGCACACTACTGGTTCAAAGAAAAACCTTTGGTCCTTCGGGACTAAACAGGTCGTCTATGCCGCTATTGGCGCAGCGCTCTACGCTGTCGTCACCTGGGCATTCAACATCTGGCAGATCCCCGGTGCCGGCAACGTCGGCATCCGCCCGGCTGTCGTCATCCCTATGTTTTTCGGTATCGCTTTCGGTCCGATTGTCGGTTTCATTACTGGTTTTGTCGGCAACATTCTCGCCGATATGCTCAGCGGTTACGGCTTTTGGATCTGGTGGGACCTGGGCAACGGTATCATGGGTCTCATCCCTGGTCTCTTCTCTGCTCTCGTTTACAAATACAACGAGACTAAATCCATCATTTGGGGTGAACTCTCCGTCATCCTCGGCACAGGTCTGGGAATGGGTCTGGCTGCTATCTCGGAAATGTGGGTCTCTGGTGCGGATATGAATACTGTCATTTTCGCCAATTTCCTGCCCTCTTTCCTAACCAACATCCTCTGGGGTTTGGTGTTGCTGCCCGTTTTGATGATCGCCTACGGCGCCATCGTCCAACGCAGCGGTCGCTAATTAGATTAGGAAAATAACGAGGGCGATTCTGTAGGCGAGACCTGCAATGGTCTCCCTCCAGATCTTACCCGGTCTCCCGGATCGCCCTCAACCTTTTATTATGCTTGTCGCCTGGAATTACCGTTATCGCAATAGCCCCATGGATCATATCGATCCGCGGGCTCGTTTCATTTTCTCTTTTGCGATACTCTTTGCTGCCACCACAACCTGGAACCCGAACATCCTCTTCGCAGTTTTCCTTATTTCCATCATTTGGTACAGCCTGGGAAGACTGACTTGGAAGGATACCCACTTGGGCTGGCTCATGATCTCGATCATGCTCTTCACCATGATCGTCGTCAACACCATCATCACTGGTGGCGGAGCTGGCGGCGTCGTACCTACCGGTGGTCAGTTGGTCTGGCCCAATGGCGTCTTGATCTTCGGAAAGCACGTAAACTTGGGGCTGACCGTGGAACGCTTGTGGTTCGCGGTTTCGCAGTTGATGCGCATTCTCTCCATTTCGTTGGTTTTTATCATGATCCCCTACACCATGGATTCCCGTGCTTACGGTGTTACTTTCAGTAAGCTGGGTATGCCCGACCGCCTGGCATACACCATGGAACTCTCATTCCGCTTCATCCCCACATTGGCGCGGAATTTCCAGGTTACCCTGGACGCCCAGCGCGCACGAGGCTTTGAACTGGACGCCGGCAAGGGCAATATTATTCAAAAGATCCGGCAGGTTGCCCCGCTGCTCATCCCGGTCACCATGAACGCCAT
>DHUW01000098.1 GCA_002409365.1 Anaerolineaceae bacterium UBA5224
GTGTAAACCAGGGCGTCGTTGCCGCTGAGGGCAAAGCTTAGCCCATCAGGGTTGATATAGGCAGAGGAAACCGGAAGTTCGATGCTCAGTTCGGGTGGATCTTCGCTTTCGCCTTCGAAAACCAGCATCAATTCACCATCACTGTCGTTGCGCATAGCCAAACGGGTAATGCCAGAGTCGGGTTCCAGCTCAAGCTGAGAGAGCAGTTCGTTCAAATCATCCGGAATCAGCAGACAGTGGGCGATGGGCAAAACCTCATTCGAAGCCGCCTTTTTGAAACCCAGCCTCAAGGTTCCCTTGTTCTCGGCGGACTCTGCTGGATGGAACTGCGCCTGGTTGCGGTAACCAAAGGGGAGTGGAGAAGGCGTAATTGCCAGATTTGGCAGGGCAGTAAATTTGCCAATGCGCTGGAGCTGATCGATAACCAGGTCTTTTTTCAACTCAAGCTGCTGCTTGTAAAGTAGATGCTGGTAATGACAGCCGCCACAAACTCCAAAATAAGGGCAGGGCGCCGGGATACGGTTCGGGGATTCATTGAGTAGCCTGACCACTTGTCCGCGGGCAAAACGATCTTTGGATTCCGTGATCACGATTTCCGCGGTTTCTCCCGGCAGAACGAAGGGTACAAAAACTGCCCGACCATCTGCCAACCTGCCCAGGCAATCTCCGCCAAAAACCATTTTGTCGAATTTAACCAATTGAATTTCTCTATCCATTTTGTATCTCCATTAAAATTCTACTCCATGTATTGACCCAGTCTGCAATATGCCAAAATGAAAGCCTCACCAGCTATTTAGTCCTGCCCGGTTTCGCGTTATGGGTTACAATATGGATTAGAAGTTTCCAAGAGATTGGAAGCTTAATTTTGCTGTGTTAAAAGAGAAATAGTCCTATTACACAAAACAGGAGAAAACATATGGAACGTGAAATGGTAATGACTGATGCCAATGAGGCAACCGCTCATGTGGCATACAGGCTTAACGAAGTAATTGCCATCTACCCCATCACCCCTTCATCGGGCATGGGTGAGTATGCTGACCAATGGGCAGCAGAAGGCAAACCGAACATCTGGGGAACTGTCCCTACTGTGATCGAAATGCAGTCTGAAGGTGGTGCAGCTGGTGCAGTGCACGGTGCTCTGCAAGCTGGTTCACTTTCGACAACATTTACTGCATCACAGGGGCTCTTGCTGATGATCCCAAACATGTACAAAATTGCGGGCGAATTGACCCCGGCAGTTTTCCATGTATCTGCCCGCTCGTTAGCTGCCCAGGCATTGTCCATTTTCGGAGATCAGTCTGATGTCATGGCAGTTCGCCAGACCGGCTGGGGCATGCTTGCCAGCAACTCTCCACAGGAAGCCCAGGATATTGCCCTTATCGCGACTGCTTCCACTTTGCGAGCCCGCGTTCCTTTTGTTCACTTTTTCGATGGTTTCCGCACTTCTCATGAGATCAATAAGATCGAACGTTTGACCGATGATGACCTGCGTGAAATGATCAATGATGATATGATCCAGGCTCACCGTGCCCGCGCTCTTTCACCAGACCATCCCTTTATTCGCGGTACCGCTCAGAACCCTGACACCTATTTCCAGGGCCGGGAGACTGTCAACCGCTACTATCCTGAAGCAATTCGCATCGTCCAGGAAGAGATGGATCGTTTCGCCGATTTGACCGGTCGCCAATATAACCTGGTTGAGTATTACGGCGCCCCGAATGCTGACCGTGTTGTTGTGATCATGGGCTCGGGTGCTGAAACTGCCGCGGAAGTCGCTAAATATTTGAACGAACGTGGCGAAAAAGTTGGTGTGATTGTTGTCAGACTGTATCGCCCCTTCCCAGTTCAGCAATTTGTAGAAGCCATCCCGGCAACCGTGCAGAAAGTGGCTGTCCTCGACCGCACCAAAGAACCCGGTTCAATTGGCGAACCACTTTACCAGGATGTCATCAACGCTCTGAACAGTGGTGTGAACGACGGCAGCATTGCCTGTGCTACTATGCCCTATGTGACTGGTGGACGTTATGGTCTTTCTTCGAAAGATTTCACTCCTGCTATGGTCAAAGGCGTTTTCGACGATCTTGCAAAAGATCAACCCAAGCCACACTTTACGATTGGTATTGAAGACGATGTCACAAACCTGAGTCTTGACTATGACCCCAGTTTCGAAATTCTGCCTGACAGCGTCATCCAGGCGCTGTTCTTTGGTTTGGGTTCTGATGGTACTGTTGGTGCCAATAAGAACTCGATCAAAATTATTGGTGAAGAAACCCCCAACTACGCCCAGGGTTACTTCGAGTACGACTCGAAAAAGTCCGGCGGCGTAACGGTATCGCACCTGCGCTTTGGACCTCAGCCAATCCGCGCTCCTTACTTTATTTCCGCCGGTGAAGCCAACTTCCTCGCCTGCCACCAGGTCAGTTTTGTCGATCGTTTCGATCTGCTGCAATACTCCCGACCCGGGTCTGTTTTCTTGCTTAACACAACTGCATCGACAGAAGAGGTCTGGAATACCTTGCCAATCGAAATGCAGAAAGACATGATCGCCAAGAAGATCCAGTTCTACGTAATTGACGCCTACAAAGTTGCCGAAGCTACAGGCATGGGAAACCGTATTAACACAATTATGCAGACTGCTTTCTTTGCTATCAGCGGTGTTTTGCCCCGCGACGAAGCTATCGCGGCAATCAAACATTCGATTGAAAAGACCTATGGTAAAAAAGGCGAGAAAGTTGTTCAGAAGAACTTCAACGCTGTTGACCAATCTGTAGCAAATCTGTATAAGGTCGATTACCCGCAGGAAGTCACCAGCCAGCATCATCGCCGCCAGCCTGTCCCTGAAAATGCCCCTGTGTTTGTCAAGGAAGTGCTTGGTGAAATGATCGCCCGTAATGGCGATAAAATCCCTGTGAGCAAATTGCCCGATGATGGCACCTATCCTTCTGCTACGACCCGCTGGGAAAAGCGCAATATTGCTCTTGAGATCCCCATCTGGGAACCTGAACTGTGTATCCAATGCGGTCGCTGTTCGTTTGTTTGCCCGCATGCCACCATCCGCAACAAGGTTTATCCGACTGCTTTGCTTGAAAATGCACCGGAAACTTTCAAGAGCAAACCCTCAAACTTCCGTGAATGGAAAGAAGGCTATTCCTGGACTGTCCAGGTTGCGCCGGAAGATTGTGTTGGCTGCGGATTGTGCGTAGAAAACTGCCCCGGGAAAGACAAGAATAATCCAGGACGACATGCCATTAATATGGGCTCTCAACCTCCCATCCGGGAATCTGAAGCCAAGAACTGGGAATTCTTCCTGAACCTGCCCTTGTTACCTCGTGAGGAAGTCAAAGCGACCAATATCAAGAACTCTCAACAACTTGAACCACTGTTTGAGTTCTCAGGTGCTTGTGGCGGTTGTGGTGAGACTCCATACATCAAACTGGCAACCCAACTCTTCGGCGATCGCATGGTAGTCGCCAATGCAACCGGTTGTTCCTCTATTTATGGCGGCAACCAACCTACAACTCCTTGGGCTGTGGGGCAAAAGGGCAAGGGACCTGCCTGGTCCAACTCCTTGTTTGAAGACAACGCCGAATTCGGTTTGGGCATGCGCCTGTCTGTTGACAAATCAACAGAAATGGCCCGCGAATTGGTTACGAAACATACCGATTTCATCGGAAAAGATCTCGCAGAAGCCCTGCTAAATGCTGATCAGAGCGACGAAACGGGTATCAACGAGCAGCGCAAACGCGTAAACCAACTGAAGAGCATCCTCTCCGGATCCACTTACAATGAACTCGTTCGCCTGAATGACATTGCCGATTACCTGGTCAAAAAGAGTGTTTGGATCATCGGCGGTGATGGCTGGGCTTATGACATCGGTTACGGAGGTTTGGACCATGTATTAGCCTCCGGGAAAAACGTCAATGTCCTGGTGCTGGACACCGAAGTCTACTCTAACACCGGTGGTCAGAGCTCCAAGTCAACCCCGCTCGGTGCTGTTGCCAAATTTGCAGCTAATGGTAAAGAACTCCCCAAGAAAGACCTGGGCAGAATTGCCATGACCTATGGGAATATCTATGTCGCCCGTGTCGCCATGGGTGCCAGTGATGCTCAAACCCTGAAAGCTTTCAACGAAGCAGAATCTTATGACGGTCCTTCTTTGATCATTGCTTATGCTCACTGTATCAACCAAGGTTTCGACATGAAGACAGGTCTCGTTCAGCAAAAACTGGCTGTGAACTCAGGCGCCTGGGTGCTTTATCGATACGACCCACGCCTGATGGCGGAAGGCAAAAATCCTTTACAACTTGACTCGAAGCAACCTACCATCAAAGTTGCAGACTATGCGTACAACGAAAATCGCTATCGCATGCTCTTGAACCAGGATGAAGAACGTGCTGAAGAACTTATGAAGAAGGCTCAAATCGATGCCGAACGTCGATGGACTCTCTATTCACAGATGGCCAACCTCGATTATTCGAGCTATAAACTTAACCTGATCGATGGTGTGCCTGTGGCAGATACTACGACCACTGCCGAATCGTCAGAAGGTTGGGCTGGTCCCAAGGCTTCTACTCCCCAGGCAGAAGCATTCTTCGAAGCAGCGACAAAGGAACCCACCAGTGACCCAAAGATGGATCCCCAGAAACCGCCTGAGATGAATAAAGCTGCAGAAAAGGCTGACGAAGAGCTGAAAAGCACGAAACAAAATAAGTCAAGCTCAAAAATTTAACGTCAGAATTGATCAATAGAGTAGAAAGGGAGATCGCAAGGTCTCCCTTTCTTTGTATCCCTCGCCAGTCATTACAAACGGTTTTGTGACATGACTTTTAGGTTTGTTTTGTGAGCCTTGGCATTCCACTCTACAATTACGCTCATGTAGATGAATTCCCCTGCCATCTAAGGTAAAATTGAATATGCTCTTATCCATAAGATCGGGAAACCATGACAGTAGTTGAAGATATCAAACAACGCATAGACCTGGTTGATGTAGTTAGTCAGACCGTGAAACTCAAACGCACCGGTAAAAACTATATCGGGTTCTGCCCTTTTCACAGCAATACTAAAACACCGGCTTTTGTCGTCTTTCCGGATTCCCAAACCTGGCGTTGCTTTGGGCAGTGCAACGAGGGCGGCGATCTTTTTGGCTACGTGATGAAACGCGATAATCTCGATTTCCAGGAAACTCTGAAGCAACTTGCCGATAAAGCCGGGGTGACACTCAAACCTCAAACACAAGCAGATAAAAAACAGGACCAGGAACGCGATATCCTGCTCGACATCATGGAGGCATCTGTGGCTTTCTACCGCCAGCAGATGCTGGAAACCATACCTGGTAAGAAAGCGCTTGATTATCTGCATCAGCGCGGGTTGACCGATGAGACCATTAAGATATGGGGTTTGGGCTACGCACCGGATGGTTGGAGCCATCTGCTCGATCACCTGCTTGCCAAGGGCTACACTCGAGAACTGATCCTGCAAGCCGGAATGCTCTCCCAGGGTGATGACGGTCGCGTTTATGACCGTTTCCGGGACAGGCTGATGTTTCCGATCCGAAGTATGTATGGAAAAATGGCTGGATTCGGTGGACGGGTGTTGAACCCGAATGATGTCCCGAAATATCTCAACTCACCGGCAACAGAATTATTTGACAAGGGTCGGCTGCTCTATGGTCTTGACCAGGCACGTGCCACTATGCGGACAGAGTCGCAGGCTGTGATCGTGGAAGGCTACATGGATGTGATCGGTCTGCACCAGGCTGGCTTCACCAATGCAGTTTCACCCATGGGTACTGCCCTTACCGAAGCCCACTTTCAATTGATCAAGAAGTTGACTTCCAACATCATCCTTGCACTCGACCCGGATGCAGCAGGGCAGAACGCCACACTGAGGGGGCTCGAAACCGCCCGAAAAGCCATGGACCAGGGTGAGCAACTCGATTTTAATTCGCGCGGCTTGCTGAGAATTGAACGATATCTCAAAGCAGACATCAGGGTAACGACCTTACCGGAAGGCAAAGACCCAGATGAGGTTGTGCTGGACAACCCTGACGCCTGGAAAAAAATCGTTGCTGAAGCGAAACCAGTAGTTAGCCATGTGATGGATAACCTCGCAGAAGGGCAGGATTTAGCTGATCCGAAGGTGAAACGTACGATTGCGGAGCAAGTCTTACCGCTGATCGAGGATGTTGGCAGTGCCGTTGAACGGGAAGCTTACCGCCAGCGTCTGTCATCTTTGATTCGCGTGGATGTTCGCAGTCTCCAAATGAAAGCTTCCATAGTCTCACATGACCGACGCAAGCGCAGCCGAACTCCTGAGGAGCAAGCAGATGTTAACCTCAGGCAGTCGATCAATCTCGCTGCAAAAAATCGCCCGTTGGAAGAGTTCACCCTCAAATACCTGGTACTCGCTCCCGAATCCCTCTACCTGATCGACCGCTTTTTAGCGCAGTTTGACCTGGAAGCACTTAACCTGGAAGATTTCCAGGAAGGGGATATGAAACATCTCCTTACACTGGTTAAAGAGAGCCTCTTCCAGACTGAATATGAAAGCTCTGATTTTGTTGAAATGAATTTAGGCGATGAATTCGAGCTGCCCCAGATTTCACCCGCAGAAGAACAATCACTCACTGATGCGCAATCGAAATTGTTCAAAGACCGATTGCGGAGCATCTTGCGCCTTCGCAAAAACCATATTGAAGACCGTTTGCGGGATATCCACTATCTGCAGAATGAAACTGAAGAAAAAACTTATTCCAGCGAAGAAGCAAACTTGCTATACCTCGATTTGATCGAGAACCGTCGAAAGGTCGACCAGGCGATGATCAGTCCTGAATCTGGCGGCTCAGGTAAAGTTCGGAATATTCCGGGTATTTATTCTACCGGCAGGAGATATGATGGTTCCAACGAAAAATGAAAACAAAAGTACCCCTGAAAAAGGCAGTAAACCCGAATCCGAAGAAACATCAAATGTTGATGAGAGTATCGAGTTTATAGACGACCCCATTCAGCTTTACTTGAAAGACATTTCGCATACCTACCTGTTGGACGCGAAGGATGAATTTCACCTTTCGGTCATGATCCAGGCACAGCAACAGCTTTCTCTTTACCAAAAAGAGGATGACAGCCTGGATGCAGAGAGCGTGTACATGGATTTGTGTTCAACCTGGGAACAAGTGAAGCGCGACGCTTTACGACTGCAGGTTGACCCACCGGATATCCATGAGGTCTTGACCGAAGCTTCATTGATGAATAGAGTTGGAATCACCAAAGCTGAGTCTTATACCCGAAACTATCTCGAAGACCCGCGATGGGGTACAGACAAGCATTGGGAAGTTCTGGCAAGCGATTTGCTGCGATTTTTCATGGATGCCTACATCTTACCGCGTGAATGGGTGGGCTCACTTTCAGATCGATTGAATGAAGAAGGTAAAGATTGCCTGCAAGGGCAGGTGCTTGGAGAACTTCCACCAGACTCCGAACTTGCAGAACGCGTAAGCCAGATAAACGATGATGCTGAATGGGCAACCCAGAAATTCGTGGAATACAACTTGCGTCTGGTTGTGAGTATTGCCAAGCGCTACCGGAACCGGGGAATTGGAATGATGGACCTGATCCAGGAAGGGAATATGGGGCTGCTAAAGGCGATCAAGAAGTTTGATCCCTCCAAAGGTTTTCGCTTCAGCACTTACGCCACCTGGTGGGTCAGACAGTCAATAAGCCGCTACATCCTCGAAAACGCCCGCACCATCCGAATTCCTGTGCATATTGTCGAACAGATCAGCAAACTGGTTAAGGTCCAGCACAGCCTGGTGCAGACGCTGGGCCGCGATCCGACCTTTGCTGAAATGGCAGTAAAATCCGGTTTTTTGTCGAATGAAGATGTTCAGGATATCTTGGAAATAGGCGGAAGCCGAGAGTTGGCTGACCCCGGCTTGCTGCACCGCTGGGATGAAGCCACCCAAAAAGTCGAAGCGGTCCTAAAATCGGCCGAGGAACCTGTCTCTTTGGAGAGCCCGGTCGGCGATACTGAGGATGGTGTATTGGCAGATTACATCCCAGACCTGGAATCTGAAGAACCGATCGATGAGTTGCTGCGCGATGCCTTAAAGGATACCGTTCGTGAAACCCTGGATTCCCTTACCGATCGACAGCGCGAAGTATTAGAACTCCGATTCGGGTTGAAAGATGGTGTGTATCATTCGCTGGAGGAGGTCAGCCAGCGTTTTGGACTCACCCGTGAGCGCATCCGTCAGATCGAATCGTCCGCTTTGCGACGCCTGCGAGACCCATCCCGTAGCAACCCTCTGAAGGATTTTGTAGAGCGGGACTGAAGCCTGTCATCATGAACATTTACAAACATTTTGAGTGAAAAACAGGATCTTAACAGAGGGTCTATCATGACATACAAAGTTGTTTTCTATCAAAACGCAGTTGACTTCCTCGGGAAGGCTTTAACCGATCTCTCGATAGACGGAACCCGCAACAACCTGATACTGGGTCTGGCTCTTCGCTTGAAGGATGACATTCATGCGTATACTGAAAACGATCCAATGCTGGCAATTGTGACTGATGAACAGGGCGCAAATGCCGCCATGGCGATTATGACTCCGCCCTTCCCGATGATTCTGCACAGCGACCCGGTTAATTCAGAAGCACTTGAAACGCTTGCTGATGCCTTGATCAAGAGCGACTGGCAGATCTTGGGAGTTAACGGTGAAGCGCAGGCAAGCGATGTA
Organism: Anaerolineaceae bacterium UBA5224; assembly: GCA_002409365.1. Taxonomy (GTDB): domain Bacteria; phylum Chloroflexota; class Anaerolineae; order Anaerolineales; family Anaerolineaceae; genus Mesolinea. Next base: position 8,735 of record DHUW01000098.1, read on the forward strand.
TTCGCACTGATCTGGAAGCAGAAAACCGGGCTAGAGACAAGAATCAATACAAACTTGCGTGCATACGAGCTGAAAAAAATTGAAGATTTTGGTTATCCGCCCGGGAGGATGCGCGTAGCCAAAGAAAGTGATGCTCAAATTGTCTGCGACATGCTCAACGCCATGCGTGATGAACTAGTGGGACTACCGGGGAGCCCAGCAACACCTGAAGGTGCTCTTAAAAGTATCCGCCTGAGTCGCACCTTTTTTTGGGTGGTTGACGACCAGATCGTGAGCATCACCACAGCAGTACGCCCGCAGATAAAAGGTATCTGCATCAGCGGAGTTTACACACCCCCTGAATTTCGGAGAAGAGGATATGCCCGGGCACTGGTCGCTGAAGTTACCAGGGAAATGTTTGCACGAGGCTACCAGTTGACCAACCTCTTCACTGACCTCGCCAACCCCACCAGTAACAAAATATACCAGGAGATCGGTTATAAGCCGGTTTGCGATTACCATCAATATACTTTTGAAGCGGTTTGACCTAACTCTTGCTTGTCAGACCCTCCTCAGAGCAGCGAATCCTCACTACACACAGGTCAATATACTTTATTCCGCTTCGAATGTTTAGGAAGGCGTTCCTCCAGGTCCAGAGTCGTGATACGGTTAAAAGCATGATTCGACTCTATCCCACTTTATTATTATCAACAAATGGTGTGTATGTGTCCATTTTGTATTGTATAATTACCATATAACCATCGATACGCGATCTTTGATAACAGCTGAAGAGAAAGAAGAGGAAAACATGAAACGAATCTTTCTGATGCTATTGATCATCGTTCTTATGCTCTCTGGATGCATTATGGATGAGGATATTTTTGAAAATCAAGCAACCACATCAACCTCCATTTCCATCACAGGATCGACAGCGACCAGCGAACCAACCACAGTCCCCACAAACACCCTGACACCGACAAGATCCGAACCGACTGTCGCGGTAGAGACTGTTATACCTACACAGATTGATACCCCAACAGTAGAACCGACTTATACCTACAATGTCACTCCGAGTACTCTGGCTCAGGAATGGCAGCAGGATATCCTTGAACTAAAGGCGCTTTTTCTTGCCCAGGAATTGCCAGAAGATTTCAGTAATGATGAAGAGGAAACAATTATCGAAGACCCTACGTTATTCTTTGATCCGAACGAGATTTTTACTGTCCTGGATCACTTGAGTATGCAGCTTGGTTACGATCTGGCATTTGTTTATCTCACAAGTAATCTGGAAGGGTTCCCGGTGGTATATGCAAAAAAGGAAGGCGAAATCCCTTATCGAAGTTTTTCGGAGTTTGCGCAAGCCAGACCAGAATGCGCAGAGTCGCGGGCAGATAGTTGTTATGCCAGTAACCAGATGGAACACGATGGCACTGATCTGGGTTATCTGCAATTTTTAACTTTTGAGTTAATGTATGAACAATTCTATTTGTATTGGCATTCCAATTACAATGATGGCAGACCAGTAGCAACATCCGAACAATTGGAATTAATTCTTGAATGGGTCGATCCTGATATGTTTAATATGGAATACGAAGCGTTTACAAGCTACGGTGAATTTGGATTTACTGATGAACAGAAAGCTCTTGCCCGCAGAATTGACCTTGAACCGATTGTGACAATTAAGGAAGATGGCGCTGAGGTGCGTTTCGTCTATTACACCAAATGGGGCGGGTTTTATGAACTGAAAGCTTGGGTTCCGAGAGAGAACCTGATAGACTATGGGTTCACAGAATCTACCCAACTCGTGGAATACGAGATACCGCTCAATTTTTAGTTTTCTAGGTCACACAGTATCGGTTTAGCGAAACGATCGAGGTTATTCCTGACCGTAAAAGATAATAAGAAGAGGTTGGCAAGCGCCAACCTCTTTCAAAATCTTTCGGATAGAAACCGCAACTATTCTTCGTGCAATTCCTTCTGCCGGGCGTCCATAATTTCCTGTGCCAGGTGGGTGGGAACCAGGTCGTAATGGTCGAACTCCATGGTGAAAGTACCACGACCACCGGTCATTGAGCGCAGATTGGTGGTGTAGCGCATCATTTCAGACAAGGGGACTTCAGCAGTAATGGTCGAGCGACCGCGGTCTGAACCCATACCCTGCACGCGGGCACGGCGGGTATTGAGATCGCCCATGATATCGCCCATGTTCGCTTCCGGCATGTGTACGACCACTTTCATGATCGGTTCGTAGAGCACAGGGTTGGCATCTTTGAAAGCCAGTTTGAAGGCTTCACGACCAGCGATTTCGAATGCGATAGGCTTGGAGTCGACCGGATGTTCCTTACCATCGAAGACGGAAACACCGACGTTGTGGACAGGATAACCAGCAACAACGCCTTCTTTCATCACATTGCGAATACCTTTTTCGATTGGACCCATGTAGTTGTTGGAAATTGCGCCGCCAAAAACATCGTTGCTGAAGGTGAAATCTTCATCCTGGATGGGGAAAACCTTCAAATGAACTTCGCCAAATTGACCGGAGCCACCAGTCTGTTTCTTGTGGCGGTACATGGCGCTGGCTTCCTTGGTGATGTGCTCTTCGTAAGGCACCTTGGGTTCGTGCAAATCCAGGTTAAGCTGGAATTTCTGTTCGGCACGTTTGACGGCCACATCGATGTGCTGATCACCCATACCGAAGATCAGGGTCTGGTGGGTGGCAGCTTCCATCTCCCAGGTGAAGGTTAAGTCTTCTTCTGCCAGGCGGGTCAGGGTTTGGCTCATCTTGGCGGCATCCGATTGGGTCTTAGGGGTGATTGCAACGCGGTAAAGTGGATGGGGATAAGCGGGCATAGGCAGAGTCAGGTTTTGTTCCTTGGTGGTCAGCGTGTCGCCAGTAGTGGTAATACTCAGTTTGGCAACAGCACCGATATCGCCGCTGTGGATTACAGGAACTGGCTGCATTTCTTTTCCATAAGGAACCTGTACACCAGCCAGGCGTTCTTCTTCGCCTTTATTGGCGTTCCAAACACGAGTGTCAGAGTTCATCGTCCCGGAATAAACACGGAAGTACGTCTGGCGACCGACAAATGGATCAGCAGTCGTCTTCCAAACATAAGCTGCCAGGGGTCCGGAATCGGAGTAATTCAATTCCACATCGCCTTTCGGAGCGTGGGCAATCACGGAAGGGAGCTCAGTCGGGTTGGGTGCCAGCGCGAGCAGTGTATCCATGAGTGGGGCAATACCGATCATGCGACCGCCAGCGGCGACCAGAACGGGAACGATATTGGTTTCCTGGATGGCTTTGCGAAGACCTTGCATGATTTCTTCAGTGGTCAGATCGCC
>DHUW01000019.1:0-157 GCA_002409365.1 Anaerolineaceae bacterium UBA5224
TTGTATTTTTGCATGAACACCTTTGGTTTTTTCAAGGTCTATCTGACTGGGCAAGTTGTTGATGATGTCTGAGAAGTTTTCCATTTTTTCACCTCTAACTGATTTCCTAATTCAACATTCCTATTGGAACATTGGAAGTTATTGTATAATAATCCGG
>DHUW01000019.1:408-12800 GCA_002409365.1 Anaerolineaceae bacterium UBA5224
GAGTTGGGCGACCCAACCGCAGATATCGCCCCCGGTACCCCATTTGAAGACCTTCCCGATGATTGGGTATGCCCCGATTGCGGTGTTGGTAAGGATCAGTTCGAAAAGATCTAAATTAACCATTTCAACATTTCAAGCCAGAAAGAAGGCGTATAACGCCTTCTTCTTTTTTAATTATCCCTGTCAATCTTGTTCCAGCAAATGAAAGTTACCCGTAAAGTTGTGGAAATCTCACTGTTTTTTCGAGAAAAGTGTCTTATAATTAGGTCACTATACTCGTTCAAGATAGGAGGAATAAATATGGCAAGTGTAACGTACGATCATGTTTGGAAAAAGTTTGGTGATGTAGTTGCAGTGCAAGATTTGAATCTTGCGATCGAGGACAAAGAGTTCCTGGTGCTGGTCGGTCCTTCCGGCTGCGGAAAAACCACGGCTCTGCGCTGTTTGGCCGGCCTCGAAGAAATCACTGAAGGTCAAGTTCTGATCGGAAACCAGGTTGTTAATGATGTTGCTCCAAAAGACCGCGACATCGCCATGGTTTTCCAGAGCTATGCCCTTTACCCCCATATGTCCGTTTACGACAACATGGCTTTCGGACTCAAGCTGCGCAAGCTTGATAAAGCCGATATCGATCGCCGCGTGCAAGAATCTGCCCGCACGCTCGGTATTGAAAATCTGTTGAAACGTAAACCCAAGGAACTTTCTGGTGGTCAACGCCAGCGTGTTGCAGTCGGACGCGCTATCGTTCGCGAGCCAAAAGTATTCCTCTTCGATGAACCCCTCTCTAACCTTGATGCCAAGCTCCGCGTTCAGACCCGTGCTGAGCTTTCCAAGCTGCACCAGCGCCTGCAAACCACCTTCATTTATGTCACCCATGACCAGACTGAAGCTATGACCATGGCTTCCCGTATTGCGGTAATGAACAAAGGTAAGTTGCAGCAGTTGGATACACCCCAGATGCTCTATGATCACCCCAATAACCTCTTTGTTGCCGGTTTCATTGGCTCTCCTGCCATGAACTTCTTCAATGGTCATGTTGTTGTTGAAGACGGTGAGATGTATGTCGATATGGATACCTTCCGCGTGAAAGTTCCTCCAAAACACAAGGCAAAATATGAGGGTGTTGTTGGGAAAGATATCATCTTCGGTATCCGCCCTGAAGACATTCATAAGCCCGAATTTGCTCCTCCTGGCATCATCGCTGAACTTGTCGACGTGACCGTGGATGTGACCGAGCTTATGGGTAATGAAATCTTCCTTTACCTCGTCAATGGAACTCACAGTTTCACTGCCCGCGTCGACCCCCGCACCCAGGCGAAATTTGGTGATCAAATGCAAGTTGCTTTCAATATGGACAACATCCATATCTTTGATCCAAGCATTGATCCCGAAAATCCTCCTGTGGTTACCGGCCCAGTAGCTTAATAGTAGCTTGATTAGTTTGATTAAAAAAGTGCACCGTTTGGTGCACTTTTTTTGTTTCAAATCTGTCAACCTTCATATTGATCTGGTTGACATCAATTCAGGAAAATCAAACTCTCTAAGCTCGTTTACGCTTCTGTGTCAACACCACCAGCAACACACCAACCAACAGCGCCAAAGCGATTACCAGCACAAACGCGTCCCGCCAAAAAACGAACGGGAAAAGGCGAATCAAGGTCGAGGATTCCAAAAAAGTCCAGGTGCCATCCTGGAAGAAAATACGATGGAAATATACAAATAATTGATCAAAACTTACAGCTAAAAATGCCAATAATGCACCCAGAAGGCCAATCGTGATCCAACCTCCGGCATTGAGCGCCTTACGGATACTTTCCCATTGTCGCATGATCACAAACCATAGCAACATGGCGATGCTTAACCCACCTACAACGTACCAAACTGTCGAACTAATGGTCACTACATTCTTCACATCAATCATGTGCGAGAGTTCGTCAGGCGTAAACATTTTCCTGCCTACTTCGTCCTGCAGGTTGCCCAGGTAACTAATGCCCTGGTCATTGGTCAGATAACTGACAGCATAATCTGACCACTTGGTTCGTTCCTGGATAGTGAAACCGTAAGGATCCTCCGGAAAGCCAGCCCGCTTGTATTCCCAGGCAGGGAAAGCCGGGGTCATCACCAACCTCACGCCAGCCATGAGCAAAATATAGGGGATGAAAATTGCCAAAGCGACTACTAATATCTTATTGATCTTCATATAATGCCCTCAACTTTCGGTTTAAATATACCACCCAGGACTGGCAGTTGTTCGATAAGACTTGGATTTGTACATCATACAACCAGTTCTCAAGCTGTTCTACTTTCCGTTATTATATATATTAATGATAGAAAAAATATCATCGGATAAAACGATGAGATTATTTATCGAGTTACGTCTTATTCAACTGAAAGAGATAGATATTATGAACGATATGCCCCCACACAATCATAGTTCAATTGAGTCGGAATCTGACCTTCATGCTCAGCACTCCAATCATTCTTCTCACGACCATCATGAACATCACGAAGAAGATCATGAAATGGATCACAGCCAAATGGACCACGCTCACATGGACCACACTTACATGGATCACAGCCAGATGGATGATAGTCAGATGGACAACAGCCAAGTGGATCATATTAAGATGGATCACAGCCAGATCGACCATGGCGCTCACTCTGAGAACGGTTTGGGGCATAGCTCACACCATGCCGCTATGATCGAGGATTTCAAGAAACGCTTTTGGGTCGTACTGGTGCTTAGCATCCCGATCGTTATTATGTCCAGTATGATGCAGATGGTGTTCAACTACACCATCTCTTTCCCGGGCAGCAAATTCGTCCTGTTTGTGCTGTCTTCCATCGTCTTTTTCTATGGTGGCTGGCCGTTCTTCAAGGGAGCCAAAGACGAGGCAGCAGTCAAAAAACCAGGCATGATGATGCTGATCACGCTAGCCATCAGTACCTCTTACATTTACAGCACCCTCACCACCTTCTTCATCAAAGGCTCGGAGTTTTACTTTGAGCTTTCCACATTGATCCTGGTCATGTTACTGGGTCATTGGATCGAAATGCGTTCTCAGCTGGGTGCGTCCAAAGCCTTGGAAGAACTGGTCAAATTAATGCCCGAAACTGCCCACAAACTCGACCAGGACGGCAATATCAGGGAAGTCAGCATGAAGGAGCTTATTCCAGGCGATTTGATTTTGGTCAAATCTGGTGAGAAAGTGCCAACGGATGGCAGGGTCGTCGAGGGTCAATCAGCCGTCAACGAAGCCATGCTCACGGGGGAATCCGTCCCCGTGGAGAAGAAACCAGGCATGCAAGTGATAGGCGGTTCGGTGAATGGCAACGGTGTGCTCACTGTGAAGGTCGAGCGTCTTGGTGATGAGACCTACCTCGCCCAGGTCATTAAAACTGTGCAGGATGCCCAGGCACAAAAGTCGCGGACACAAGGTTTGGCTGACCGCGCTGCAGGTTGGCTGTTTTGGATCGCTGTTGGTGCCGGAGTGATCACTTTTATCTACTGGATTGTCAATAGCGATATCAACGTCGCCTTGGAGCGCATGGTAACCGTGCTGGTCATCGCCTGTCCGCATGCTCTCGGCTTGGCTGTACCCCTTGTCAATGCTGTTTCCACATCAATTGCAGCGCGAAACGGCTTACTCATCCGCAACCGCAACCAGTTTGAAGAAGGTCGGAACGTTGACATCATTGTCTTCGACAAGACCGGAACGCTCACCAAAGGTGAATTTGGAGTTACGAACCTCATCCCACGTGAAGGCAAAAGTGAGAACGAGCTGCTCACGATCGCTGGGTCATTGGAGTCGCAATCCGATCACCCCATAGCAGTTGGGGTTACCAAAGCGGCCCAGGAACGCAATCTGACCCTCGAAAAAGTTACCAATTTTAAAAACCTGACTGGCTCAGGCATCCAGGGTGACATGCGCGGAAAGACCTATTCCATCGTCAGCCCCGGTGAACTTGACCGGCGTAACATAGCCTATGATAAGGATCGCTTTGAGGAGGTTGCTGCAGAAGGGAAGACCGTCGTTTTCGTGCTGGAAGGTGACCGCGTGTTGGGTATCATTGCTGTAGCAGATATCATTCGTGAGAGCTCAAAAGAGATCATTGACGAGTTGAGGGACCTTGGGATTGAATCTGTGATGATCACTGGCGACAATGAAAAGGTAACTAATTATGTCGGTAAAGAGCTCGGTCTCTCCCGGGTATACAGCCAAGTGCTGCCAGATCAGAAATTGACGAAGATCAAGGAGTTGCAGGAAGGCGGAAAGAAGCAGGTTGCCATGGTTGGTGACGGCATCAACGATGCACCTGCCCTGGCTGCTTCTGACTTGGGTATCGCCATTGGAGCAGGAACAGATGTTGCCCTGGAGACGGCCGATGTGATTTTGGTGGATTCAGATCCGAAAGATGTCTTGAGCATTATCAAGCTCTCCAAAGCTACCTACCAAAAGACAGTTCAGAACCTGATCTGGGCGGTTGGTTACAATGTCATCGCCATTCCACTGGCTGCTGGAGTATTGGCAGCCCGGGGATTTGTGATCACTCCGGCAATCGGTGCTGCTGTCATGTCCCTCAGCACGATCATTGTCGCCATTAATGCACGGTTGTTGAAAATAGAGTAATCTCTTCAGCTTAGGTTCTTTTGCGAAGAATCTTGACGGTGGAAGGTCTAGATTCTTCTCTCTACGTAAGGAAGAGTAAAAATTCCTTGAAACGCAAGCACATAGAAGAGACAAAGCCTGTCTAAATTTGTATAACTTCAAACAGAGTACTATACTGTTAACCATCCATCGTTTAACTCATAGCAAAATTACTTCAAACAAATCTGAGAAAGGTCGGTGTCATATGTCTGAGAAAGTTCAAGCGTTTGCCGCCCTCACCAGCGGTGCAGAACTAACACCATTTTTCTATGATCCTCCTCAACTCAAAGCCGATGAGGTGCGGGTGCGGGTCTCGCATTGCGGCATCTGTGGTTCAGATATCCAGGCAATGGATGATAAATATTCAGTGTTTGATTTCCCGTTGGTGCCTGGTCACGAGATTGCCGGTTACATCAACGAAATTGGCGAGAATGTACCCTCCAGTCGGCTTGGACAGCGCGTTGGTGTAGGTTGGCAGGCGCGTTCTTGCGGTCATTGTGAATGGTGTCTTCAAGGTCAACCACGCCTCTGCCTTGATGTGGTCAACAATGGCACCTGGACGCCTTATGGTGGTTTTGCAACCTCCGTCGTGGCACAACAGGCTTACGTTTATCCTTTGCCCGAAAAAATTCTTTCCGAACATGCCGCAGTATTAATGTGCGCTGGTCTGACTGTCTATTCTGCCCTTGTCAAACATTACTCTTCCAGCGCGTCCAATCTCGCCATCTTGGGTATCGGTGGGTTGGGGCACCTGGCCCTGCAATTCGCTGCTGCCATGGGCTATCAGGTGACCGCAATTTCTTCTTCATCCTCTAAAAAGGACCAGGCCATAAGTTTTGGCGCACACCATTTCATCGACTCCTCCGTGACAAACGCTTTCAAGGGGTTAGCGGATTCCTTTGATCTCATAATGATTACTTCCCATGGACAGGTAGATTGGGATCGGATGCTCAGCTTGTTACGGCGTAAAGGTAGGATCATTTTGATTGCCTTCCCACCCGTCAGTTTGGATCCGGTAGATTTAGTTGTGCATGAACTGAGCATTCATGGCTCGTTTGTTGGAAATCCAGACGATATGACCGCGATGTTAGCTTTTGCTGAAGCGCATTCCATTCAACCAGTGATCGAAAAAATGCCCCTCTCACAGGTGAACGAAGCTGTTGAAAAAACTCGAAAAAATCAGGCTCGCTATCGGATCGTGCTGGAAAATGACTTGATCTGATCCAAGCCAACTGGAAACAAATCCGATTGCCAGTTCAAATACGTGTTAACAATTGCCCTACATTGTCGGGCAGGGAAATCCGTTACTACACCGTTAAGCTGATTCCAAATAAGCCGTATGGAAAATATTGGAAAAACAAGATCGGAATACCGAAAATAAGACAGACAATCGCTTCAAAGATCATCATTGTTTTAAATTTCACTGGATACCTTCTCTATAAAAAGGAACAAAATCCTGTATGAATGGACAATTTCAGTGAACGATTTTTATTATCTGGACACAAGTGCCTTCCAGTGAAGAGAGTTTGTTGAGTTTTTACATTGTTTGTTAAGTGATTGAAGACACGCAATCTCTCATTCAAATTAACTAACGGGTATCCCTGATCACGCTCAATATTCTGTTATGTAAATTTATTCTCCTGAGCCTTTCTTGGCGTATGATTGTTGTTTTCATAGTTTCAAGAAATTTCGCTTCGCTCAGAATGAAATGACAAACCATTCTGCCACCCTAAACTTTTAGGGGAGGATCTTTGCCGTCAGACGCAAAGATCCTTCGTCTCGTTCAGTATGACAGCAAAACCTTATTCCATACTCCTTACCGGAAGCATCTCGATATATCCGCGCCAGCCTTCAGGAGCAAGCTGCATGCGCGGAGCCAATTCAGGTGCATATTCATAACCATAGACCTGGGGGTTGAAAGAGCCGATACGCTGCATACATAAACCAACAGCTTCTTCAAAATTCTCATCAAGATATGGTTCGCCCTGAAAAACGATCATCTTACAGGCTGGCAGATCAATGAGTTCAAAGTTTTCGGGTACTACACCGCTATAGTTCGTCGGCACCTCCACCGCATGGGCATAAATTCCAGTTCCTTCGCGACGCATATTCTCTGGCAGCCAGACCCCAACCGGTTCGTACAATGCTTCCTTGATTTCCGTGAGTACATCCCAGGCGTCTGATGAGTCATTGTTTTTTCCACAGCCAATTTCCGTTGCGTAGGCAAAGTAGTCGTTTGCAGCTTTGCTTCGCCAAAGAAGTAATTTCCGGGCAGGGCGTTCAATTATTTGCGTGAAAATCACAGCTGTATCTTTCATCGTGTTTTCCTCCGTTTTCAAGTTAATTCGATCGATATAGTTAAATGGGATCAACCACCCTTCTGGTGTTGGGATGGTGGAATATTTCTTGGGCGTTATGCCAAAAGCGTTGCTGAAGGCGCGTGTAAACCCTTCGTGACTATCAAAAACAAAATCCAGCGCTACATCAATAACCTTTCTTTTTTCGGATCGAAGGGCTCTGGCAGAAGCGGTAAGTCTTTTGCGCCGGATATATTCAAATGGCGCAAGACCTGTTTCCAGTTTGAAGATCCTGGCAGCATGATATTGGGAGTAACCCGCAGCCCTCGCCACATCTCCTGCTGTCAGCCGGTCATGAAGATGTAATTGGATATATAATTTCATCTGTTCGACTGCTAATTTACTTTCAGTATTTTGATTCATCGCGGTTCACTTTCCTGGTTGGAATTATACAAGTGTCAGAAAAAGAATCTTGACTTGCAGTGCTGTTTAATTCCTTAAAAAGTGAGTTTCCAAATAAATTTTTTTATTGATAAAATGTTATCCAAATTTCTAATGGTGATGAGGGTTTATGGCTTACGATGTCATCGTAATTGGTGGGGGTCTTTCCGGCCTGACAGCTGCCAGTTTGCTTGCGAAAAGGCAACTTAAAGTCGCTGTAGTTGAAAAAAGCTACAATCCTGGGGGGTCCTGTGGGGTTTTCAAACGCGGACCAGTTACATTCGACAATGGTGCCGCCATGCTTTATGGCTTCGGACCAGGTGGGTTCAATGCTCATCGCTTTGTTTTCAATTGTCTTGAAGAACCGATCGACATCATCCAGCACGATATCCTTTATACCGTCATCTTCGAGGGTCGGAAGATCCCCTTCTGGCTGGAAATCGAACGTTTTGCCGATGAACTTTCAGAGGTTTTTCCAAACGAAGCCGCAAACATCCACCGCTTTTACCGGGATATGTCTGTTTTATACCAGCATGTCATGGTGGAGACACCAACCTACTCCACACCCGATGAAACAGAACCGATAGCAGGATTGAAAAGCCTGTTGAAACACCCGATTTCTTACGCAAAATTCCTGGGATACCTGAACCAGAGTGCAAAAAGCCTGCTTAAGAAGTATTTTTCTGATCCCAAAATTTTTAACTTTTTCGATAAGCTTACCTCAACCTATTGCTACGCTACCGTTGAGGAAGCCCCTGCCATCCTGGCGGCTGTGATGTTCGTCGACAATCATTTTGGTGGTAGCTACTACCCGGCGGGATCTACAATCTTTTTGCCTGGAAAGCTGGAGAAGGTAATTGAAGAAAATGGCGGGGATATGATCCTCGGACATGAAGTGACCTCGATTTTGTTCGAAAATGGAAAACCCTGTGGAGTTCAACTGGATGATGGCAGTCAGCTCCATGCTTCTGACCTGATTTATTCCGGCACAGTTTGGAACTTATATGGAAAATTGATTGATCAGGCATACACCACTCAAAAACGCCGCGATTGGGCAAAAAATATGGTCCCCACCTACCCCAGTGTAGTGCTCTATACTGTGGTTGATCGGGATATTATTCCCGAAGGCACCCAATCGATCGAGATGCTGGTAGGCAACCCGGATCAATTAGATGAAAGAGAAGTCACAGCTTATATCCTAAGCATTGATGACCGAACGCTTTGCGGAGATGATGAGCATACCGTCCTCGCAATAGGACCGACCTTTGAAAATTGGCAGGATGCCGATGAGGGAACCTACCGCCAAATGAAGAAAAACGAACAAGCCCGGTTGATCTCGGTTTTAGAAAAGCGCTTTCCTGGTTTTGCATCCTCTTTGCGGCACGCTGAGGTCTCCACTCCACGAACAATCGAACGCTACACCATGAAGAATGGTGGCGCAGTCGCAGGGCCCAAACAGATGCTGGGTCAGCATATGTTCCGCCGGCTTCACACCAGAAGTGAATGGGACAATTTGTTTTGTTGCGGGGAATCAACTGTGATGGGCACTGGTACTCCCACAGTGACAACATCCGGATTATCTGCCGCCAATGCTGTGTTGAAAAAAATAGGGCTGGAGCCTTTTGTTTACCAAAAAGACATGAAAAACTATGTCAACCTTGTTGAAAAACCATTTACTAACGACATGCTTTATGCTTCTTATCCGGAAGATGAACGAAGGATCATGCGCCTGGCAAAAGAATGCAGGCTGTGTGAACATCCTGCCTGCACCGGGCACAAACCCACAGATATTCGTGGCATCATGCGACGCGTGACTGTTGGAAATTTCACGGGAGCCAGAAAAGCATGGCTCAAAGCACCTGCAGATCTGGCTTCACTCGAAACCTTTGAGCAGCATTGCATCCGGCGTGCAGAAGAAGGACAACCCGTTGCCATCAAGGAAGTTATTGCTTATATCAACGGAAAGCAAACATGAACCAGGAATATGAGTCCATCGTTGTCGGAGCCGGAGTTGCCGGGCTAACTTGCGCTGCTTACCTCGCTAAAAACGGCGTAAAAACTCTGTTGGTAGAAAAACAGAATAAGACTGGCGGATTAGTGAACACATTCTGGCGGGATGGTTTCGCTTTTGATGCAGGAGCGCGAGCATTTGAAAATTCGGGTATTCTTTTCCCCATGTTGAAGGGGCTGGGCATTGAAATCGAATTCATCAAAAATTCAGTTTCCATTGGGATTGGGAACCGTTGGGTCAAATTGCATTCTCGAGCCAGTCTGGAAGATTATGCAGATATGCTCTCAAAAACCTTCCAGGATAACGCCTCTGATATTTTCCTGATCAAAAAGGAAATTCAAAAGATCATGAGTTATTTGGATGTGATCTATGGGATCGACAACCCACTTTTCCTGGAAGACATGCATGATTTCGAATATATGAAGAACACTCTTCTTCCGTGGCTGATCAAATATCAAAGGAATATCCACCATATCAGGCGCTTGCAAGAGCCGGTATATCAATATCTAGAGCAGTTCACCAGTAACCAGGCGCTGATCGATATGATCGCCCAGCATTTCTTCCAAAATACTCCTGCTTTCTTTGCCCTGAGCTATTTTAGCCTATACCTTGATTACAACTACCCCGTTGGAGGTACGGGTGTACTGACAAAGAAACTTACGGATTATTATCTGGACGCCGATGGGAACCTCTTGTTGGAAAAAGCTGTTATCGGGCTCGATATTGACAAGCGTGAGCTGGAGCTCTCAGATGGACAAAGGTTTGGCTACAACCAGTTAGTCTGGGCCGCGGATCAGAAAACACTCTACCAGGTTATACGCGGACCTGTTTCTCGAAAAATTGAAGAACGGCGTGCTCTTACCTCCAATAGTTTGGGTGCAGACTCGATCTTTACTTTATTTTTGGCCGTCGACATGGACCGCGATGTTCTCTTGGAGCGTATGGGAGCGCACGCCTTCTATACTCCCAAGACTCAAGGTCTCAGCTCACTCCCTCTCTGGAAAAAGGTTCAACTCGCTGGACGCGAATCACTATACTCCTGGGTGGAAAGCTTCCTGCAAAACACAACCTACGAATTATCGTGCCCCGCAGTACGCGATGATACGCTTGCCCCTCCAGGTCAGACCGGGTTGATCATCAGTACGCTCATGGATTACCAGCTCGTCAAAACATTCGCGGAAGCTGGTGAGTATGAAAACTTCAAGAAATTCTGTACAGAAAAAATTATTGCGATTCTGGACTCCGCACTTTTTACTGGTTTGCAGGAAAAATTGCTGTTTTCAATTCCTTCCACACCTTTAACCATTGAAAAAAATGCCGGCACCCACCAGGGTGCTATAACAGGCTGGGCTTTTGCTAATCCAGAGATGCCTTCCGAAAGCAGGTTTGATAAGATCATTAAATCAGTGAAAACACCGATTCAAAACCTGCACCAATGCGGGCAATGGACCTTCAGCCCCTCAGGTATCCCCACTTGCGTACTGACAGGAAAGTTGGCAGCCGATGCAGTTCTCAAGAATTTGAGAAGGTAGGCTATGAGGATAGGGTATGCCTGCCTTACGGTAGGTGTTGAGGGAACCAAATTACGAACCTGTTCATTAAAGAATGCTACCCCAGCCCTCTTAACTGAACTGATATATTCCAATCTGCTTGTTCTGGATAAAGTCCTGGATTACAACATTCAGAATGATATTAAGCTATTTCGGATAAGCTCCGATATCATTCCCTTCGGCTCCCATCCAGTCAACAAACTCGAATGGTGGCAAATCTTCGCCGATCAATTAAAAAATCTGGGGCAAAAATCACACTCGCACAACATGCGGCTTTCCATGCATCCCGGACAATATACCGTTCTTAATTCTCCAATTGATGTCGTTGTAGAAAGAGCAGTGGAGGATCTGCGATACCATGCCCGTTTTCTGGATTCATTAGGCCTGGGACCAGAAAATAAAATCGTTCTGCATGTCGGCGGTGTCTATGGCGACCGGCTTGCATCCATGGAACGGTTCGTCAGCGAGTATCGGCGTTTGGATGAAAACATTCGTCAACGTCTGGTAATAGAAAACGATGACCGTCAATATCGAATTGGTGATGTATTGTCGATGGGTAGAAGTGAGGGCATACCAGTCGTTTTCGATAATCTCCATCACCAGGTTAACCCAGACAATACTCACACGGAATTGGAATGGATTGAAGTATGTGCCAGCACCTGGAAACCCCAGGATGGTCCCCAGAAGATCCATTACTCTCAACAAGATCCCAGCAAACGCCCAGGCGCACATTCAGCCACAATCCATGTAAATGAGTTTCTTCAATTCGTAAGGAATTTACCCAACAGTGATGTGGATATTATGTTGGAAGTGAAGGATAAGAATCTTTCTGCGGTGAAATGTATCCACGCCCTTAGAATGTCCAACTTTATCAAATGAAAAAAAAAGCGAGGAGATTTTTGGGATCTCCTCGCTTTAATCAGGCTGGGGGTACTGGAGTCGAACCAATACATACGGATTCAGAGTCCGCTGTCCTGCCATTAGACGAACCCCCAGTAACGAATCAATAGTTTACCAAAATTCATCATTTTCATCAAGGGTCAGGGGAAAGAGCTTTTCGAAGTAATTTAAAAGGTATAAACCACTCACCCCCCTATCACCTTTTAAGAGGAGATAGCACCTCACTGCCTTCCCCTATTGTTATGAGACAGCTGTGCCCTGATCCCTGTTAGCTTTTCCCTGCCTGGGTTGGCTGCGCATGTGCACATTCTCCACCAGTCCGATACCTAGCAGCATTGATACCAGGGAACTGCCGCCATAACTGATGAACGGCAAAGTCAAACCGGTCACCGGCAGCAGGCGCAGATTAACGCCAATGTTGACAATGGTTTGGAATCCCATCAGAACTCCAAAACCATACGCAATCAGGGCACCATAGGCATCCGGTGCATTTTGGGCAACCTTGAAACAGCGAACGATCACGAAAATCAAGGCAGCGACAACG
>DHUW01000064.1:0-3393 GCA_002409365.1 Anaerolineaceae bacterium UBA5224
ATTAGAACTGCCCTATCTGGGCAGGCAACCTCCCCCGGCGGCGCGACCGAACTGGCAGCGATTTTGGGCAAAGAAGAAACTATGCGCAGGATTGCATTGGGATTGGAAAAGTTGGGGTAAAGGCAGATAGCCTCATCACTGCGCTCCTCGCAATGACGAGTTAATTGCTTCACTAAGATTACGATCACAGATAAAAAATCCCGCAACAGCCAAAAGAGCAATTGCGGGATTTGTAATAATTGTAGGTTTTAGAACAACGCAGTGGAAAGGTCCGAGCGGTATTGGCGCACGGAGGGGTGTTCGTCGCTGAGCACCTCGAGCAAGCCCAAATAAACAGCCTTGGCTTCTCCATCCCGATAATTTTTGTCTTTCTTGAGCACACCCAACAAACCATCCAGGGCGATTAATATCTTACCGCGCTTCGCCAGTCGAATGGCATTGCGGAAAGCGGATTCAAGTGGGTCATCAAGAACGATCTTATCCAGCTCCGGGTCCGTGTATGCCCTGGCTACCGGTAACAAAACCGCTGAATCAGCAGATTGCGGACAGACCGGGAATTGTTCCAGGATTTCTAAGGCTGTCCTGCCATTGCCCTGATAAAGCATCACTCGTGCATAAGCCAGTAAACCAGCAGGATCGCCGTGGCTTTGCATGACGTATTGTTTGAGTGCTTTTTCTGCTTCTACATAGTCTCCCAGCAGCATCAGGCTGTTGCCCTTGACCAGCAACAGGGAGCCGGCTCGCGGCATGATACGGTCAACAAACAGGCGTAAATTCTTCTCAGAAAGCACACCTACATAATCAGCAACAATACGACCATCCACAAAAGCCTTGATCGCAGGCAAATTGGTGACCTTCAAGCGTTCCGCCAGCCGGGTTTGTTCGTCCACATTCACTCGGGCGACACGCAACTCACCGTCTGCCTCCTGGGATAGTAGGGCGAGGGTTTGTGACTGCACACGACAGGGAATACACCAGGGTGCCCAAAAATCGACAACGACTGGCATTTGGGTGGAATAGTTCACCACTTCGAGCTCAAAAGACTCTTCATTTACGTCAATCACATTAATTGGCATCATATTTCCAACTCTATTTTATCAGTCTGCTTTCGCAATGGGAGGAGATTAAAGAAGTCTGCTTTTACTTTCTACGTTTTGATTATTCAAAGCAGTAATGATGCTTTACTCCTCATCGCCATTGGTTACAGCCGGCTGTTTCACTTCCTGCAAATCACCGCGGTTATCCACAACAATTTTAAATCCGATCATGGTCAGGTACATTCGGGCATCATACGGAAATCCTTTTTCCTGCAGATCATAGAATTGCTTATCGCGGTTTTCAAATTGGCTGCGGATAACAGCCATGGAAAAAATATCTTCCTGACCAAGCATTTTTGCGGTTTGCTCACTGAGAAATTCTTCGTTGCCTTCGACGCCTGCAGATAAAAGGTCCCAGACCTGGCGATCAATATAGCTGGCAGGAACGTGCCGTTCGAAACCGTTATCATCAATCACATAGGTCGGTTCATTGCCAACATAAACAACAGGCAGTTGTCTGCCGAGCAAATCGTAAACCAAACCTTCAAAAATTGCCTTAATCACAGAAGTCCTTCCTTCCTGTTATGGCTATATTATAGAGGTTGTCTATAAGTTTTAGGTTAACAATCACTCTTTGGGTGTATCGCCATAACCGGTGACTACATCCACACGTGTACCAAGTTCGTTTTCTTCAAAATATTGGTTAAAGGGGACAGCAGGAGTTGTCCAGCGGTAGAGCCATTTGGCATCTTCATTTCTCATGTTGATGCAGCCATTGCTCATCACTTTACCCCAGTTGGCATGCCAGAAAGTACCGTGGAAAGCGACCCCTTCAATGGTTATGTAGCTGATCCAGGGCACCCCGGGAAGGTCATACACATTAGGGTTATGGGGTTCGTTAACCATCCTTCGGCAGGGTCGTTTGCGGTTGGTCATCCAGCGCCCGATTGGGGTGGAACCATCGATAACGCCTGACGACACAGAGGTTTCCCAGACAGGTTTATTGTATTCATAAGCGCGCACAACCTGGTAACCGAGTTCAAGCACCAGGCGTTTTTGGCCCTGGGGTACTTCTGGATGCAGAGGCGTTACTTCCTCAGGTTCGATCCGGCGAACGTCTTTGGTCGGCAAAAAATATGAAACACCGCTCAAGTCATCCCAAATTTCATACCAGGGAAAACCGCTTTCATCAGTCGTTTTGCCGATGATCCAAAAGTTATTTTCATAATAGAAAGTGCGGTGAATGTCGCGGACATTCGGTTGGCTATAAACCGGTGAGAGCGGCACAGTGATCTGACCCAGGCAGCCTTCTTCCGGAATTGGTCGGTTGTCAATTGGGTTGGGTCGGTTATAAACCTGCTGTACCCAGGTGGCATCCACGAATTGACCTGAACCGAGTTCGAACCATTTCAAACGCTTCCCCAAGATATTTCGGGTGTAAACAGTCTTCATAATTGGCACGACTTCATCGTAAAGGAGTATATCCAAAGGATCAGCTAATGGATCCGGTTCTTTCTTGATCTGTAGTTTATAGCGCAGGATGCGTCCCAGACGAGTGTCAGGACCCCATCCAAACAGAGCAGCAGAGGCTGGCGTGGCTTCAGACATCATCATGCCCAACGCTCCCAACCCCATAGATTTTAGAAAATTTCTACGAGTCAGTTTCAAATTTTTCATATTCAATAGTGTACGTTAACTGGAATACCTACGAAAGCCCAGTTGTATAACCAGCCGGCTGCGCTGGTCTCCATATTCACACAGCCGTGGCTCATCGGATAACCGAAGTTGTTGTGCCAGTAGGTGCCGTGAATTCCATATCCTTTATAAAAATACATCACGTAAGGTACGTCCGGCAAATTATAGCCGGGTCCGACCATATCATCATAGAGTAACTTGATGTAGACATAATACGTTCCAGTGACTGTGGGCGTATCAGGTAAACCAGTGGAGACCCAGAACCAGTCGATCAGTGTGTTGCCTTCATAAGCATAAAGTTTTTGCTCACTCAGATTCACATCAATCCACTTATCGCCTAAAGGCTCCACACCCGGAGGCAAGAAGGGTTCAGGTTCGTAAACATTGGGAACGATTTCGACAGTAGGAACAGGTGTTTCCGTCGGGGTTGGTGTTGGCGTAGGCGTATTGGTCGGCGTTGGTGTCTTGGTCGCTGTTGGTGTCGGCGTGTTGGTGGGAGTGTTCGTTGGAGTGGCGGTATTCGTGGGGGTCAAACTTTGCTTAACCAACATCTCCGAATCGTTTTTGATCAGAAACTGTTGACCCGCAGCCGGTCGGTCGGGGATTATACCCACAGAATACAAGCTGAAGATGACCAAACCTGCTAATAATATCAAACCGA
>DHUW01000064.1:3666-17135 GCA_002409365.1 Anaerolineaceae bacterium UBA5224
GTTTCCTTGCGGGTTTGTTCGCTTGCCCAGCGCATCGCCTTGTAGACGTAGGGGTTTTTAGGGTCGGTGTCGAGTAATTCGCGCAGAAGATGTGTGCTTGTTTCCGGATCGGAAAGACCGGCGAGAATTAGCTTCGCATCGTTATTATCAGGTGAAATTTGCCGCGCTTGCTCGGCCAATTGCCTGGCTAATCCAGGGTCGCCAGCTAAAATGGCTTGCTTGGACTGATGGATCAGTGCTCCAGCGCTATTACCTTGCTCGGTCATTTGTCCTTAGCCAAAAGTTACGGCCGTTTTACCTCTTCATTATTCATATAACAACTGATTCCTTGGGCAACACCTTCTGCCAATAGTTCCGGTTTGGTTGTCAGGATATCCTGGTCCAGGTTCATGAAACCAAGTTCGATAATCCCGGCGGTAGTATTAGGATCGATCTCTGCAAATGCATGATAAGCAGTCATTTCCGTTGTTACTGACTGGTAATGATACCTTAATCCCGTGATATTCGCATAACGGTCAGATATACAATCGACCAGGCGGGTGGAGGTTTGACCGGGGTTGGTGGAGAGTGCAGCAGCGACTTTGAAACCAGTCGCAGAATCATTGAAATATTCACAAGAGTCAGTATGAATTGAAAGTAACAGACCAGCCTTGTAGTTACTGAGACGGGAATCAAATTCGTCCAGCAATTCGACTTCAAAACCAGCCTTGATCAAATTTTGCTGAACATAGGTAGCCACATTGCTGTTGATTTCCAGTTCGGTCAGACCGTTGGCACAGACCGCACCGCTATCACTTCCGCGATGCCCCACGATGATGCCAATCTTGTTGACGGGGAAGTTGGCAGGTAAAACTCCTTCAACCACCTGAGTTGGATTTACTCCTCCGTCCTCTGTAACAGCATCCGCCACCTTCTGTCCCAGGTTCCTGGGGATCAGGTTGCCTGGCATCCACAGCGACAGCAGCGTTGCTGTTATAAGACCTGCCAATATGACGGTTGAGAGTACTTGCCAGATCAAACCAAAAGCATTATTCACCTTTGCACTGTTGGGCGGCAGGAGCAGTTCTTGTTTATCAGCCTCGTTCTTTATTCGCCAATTTTCAAAAGGGTTACGTTTGCCCATGCCCTGCTCTCCCTGCTCTGAAAACGCGGAGTGTCGGGCTTGGGATGTCAAAGGCGAAGTATTTTGCTCCTCTTCAGCTTGTCTGCGGTTCCAGAACCCAGCTCTGCCTGGGTCTTCCTGGTCATCAAGTTGGTGCATTTGTTTTGACATAATCGGTCCTGTTTTCAAAAATTAGGCAATTTTGCGTTGTGTTCGTATAATTGAATTAACACAAAATGGACTAAACGGAATGGTGCAAATCCTATGCCAGAGAAACTCAGCCTTGAAGAACAAAAACAACTGCTCGATATCGCACGCGAGGCAGTCAATGCCACTGCGCGCAATCAACCGTTACCCAAACTGGACCCCAACAATTACAGTTACACACTGACTGACCAAGGTGCCAGTTTTGTGACACTTTCGCTTGATGGCAGGCTGCGAGGTTGCATCGGAACACTGGAAGCCTACGAACCCCTGTATCTAGATGTCCAAAAAAGGGCTGTACAGGCTGCCAGCCAGGACCCCCGCTTCAACCCTGTGAGACCAATTGAACTGGATCGGGTGAAAATTGAAGTTTCGCGCTTGTCCCAACCCGAACCGCTGGAATACGACAGCCCGGAAGAGCTGCTTCAATTGCTTAAGCCAGGCGAGGATGGCGTTATCCTTTCCGACGGGAACAGGCGGGCTACTTTTTTGCCCCAGGTATGGGCTGAACTGCCAGATCCAAGGCAGTTCCTTAGGCAATTATGCCGCAAAATGGGGGTGAGCCCCGATCTCTGGGAGCATAAGAAACTTAATGTAGAAACCTATCGGGTGGATGAATTCTCAGAGTAACAAAAAAGCGAGGCATTTACCTCGCTTTTTTTCTCATCATCGAAAAACTATTTCTTGATTTCTGAAGCGACGTAAGCCTGACCAGTCAGGTGAGCTACCATTAATTGGCTGTAAGCTGCAGTTATAGCTGCGCCGATAAAGAATAAGATTGAACCCAAAGGAGCGATAAATGAACCGATGATTGTGCCAGCCAAGACAAGCAGCCAGGCAGGGAAATTATTGCCGAGTCGTTTGAAGAAGTTTCCCCACTCAAAACCAGAAGCAAAGGTGTCTTTCACCGCAAAATTTGCCATTGCGATCGGTTCAAAAATTGCCAGGAACAAACCATAAACCAGGATCAGCAAACCGCCAAAAACCAGGACGATCATACCTAAAGCACCAACAGAATCATTATTATTAATTGTCCACACAGGAATGAACATCAAGCCTACAGCCAATAAGATCGGCAGTGAATAAACCAACCCAATCAGGAAAAACCGAAAACCACGCCCGAGATCTTCACCAAATTGAAATCTGGGCAAAGGATCGACTTCATTTTGAATCACGTTTTTAACTGTCCGCAGGGTGTAACCCATGAGTGCAAATGTGCCAATAATTGGAATCAGGCTGACCAAGACTGGAACGATAAGTTTGTCGAACCACTCTTTATCATCAAAAATATAAGTAAATGCTTTGCCAAAATTCATCTTACAACCTCTCTGTTTTCAAGACTAACAATTGTGACTCATCCATTATATATCATTACAACCTGTTAAAATCAGGTTGTGATGCCTTATTAGCATAGGTTGGGTAAATCTTTTCAACTTGGGTCAGAGTTGACTGAACCCTTCCACATCCAGTACAAAGACTGTTGCCTGCTTTTCTTCAGGATTATCGGGAAGAGTGGTATTTTCTTTGACTATTTGGAGTGCTTTCTCAACACGGTCATCTTCAACACCAATGATAAGCGTGCTGCGCCCACTGCGAAGAAAACCACCAGTTGAGGCGATAAACGTGACCCTGTATTTTTCATCAGTAAGTTTTTTGGAGACGCGGTCATTATCTGCATCTTTGATGATCGCCATAATCAATTTCATTTTAATACTCCTCGAAATGGTCTACTTTCATGATGAAGATGGTCACTCCACCCACCATGGTTTCGGCAGGGATAACCATAGGGAAAGGTGTGTAATCCATGGTAGCGGCAACATAACTGATGCGCTTTTTGGCGGCTGTTGAAAGCAGGTCTACAACTCTATTGGTATTTTGTTCATCAGTTGCAATTAAGAAGGTGACATTTTTCTCCAACAGAAAGCCACCAGTACTCGGGAATTTGACGTAACTGATACCTTCTTGTTCCAGTTCCTTCTCAACGATCTCGCTATCCTGACTGTGAACCACAGTCAGAATCATCCGGGTAACCTGTGTATCGAATTGCTTCATATGCCTCCGCCGGAAAAGTATCTTGATGCTATTCTAACGTAAATTTGAGGAATTCCCAAACGAGTTGGCAATGTTCGTTTTAGTTGCTTTGGCAAGAGGCAGTCCTGTCATGGCAGCCAAGGGGATCGGGTCATTGCCACTCCGAAACGAGAGACTGCTTTCATAAGGTACGGCTTCCATTCCGTTCCATTCGCGGGAGACCGTGGAAGGTCTCCCCTACAACGTTCAAAGGTCATTCCCTATGGAAAAAAGGCAACCAAGGTCGGCCGCCCATACACCTTACTAATCAAACCAGTTGACAACCATGTCTTCCAGGTCGTCATCATCAACTTCAGCTTCACTGACTACCTTGCCAAAAACCGTTCCACCCGCTCTGCGGGCAGCGTTAGAGTCACCTGTCTTCAATGGGTGCCACCAGGGCAAGTCTTCACCATCTGCAACCAAACGATAGGCACAGGTTTTGGGCAGCCAATCCAGATACCGGGCGAGTTCTGGTGTCAGGAAAATACATTCGGGTACGTTCTTGTGACGGTTGGGATAATCACTGCACTGACAGGTCTCCAGATCCAGGTAGCGGCAAACCACATTGGTGAACTTGACCTCCTGGGTCTTCGGTTCGCGCAGCTTGATCAGGCAGCATTTGGCACAACCATCGCACAAAGACTCCCATTCCTCATGGCTCATCTGCTCGAAGGTTTTATCTTTCCAGAAAGGATTCATCATTCTAGTCTTCCTTGATTAATAGGGTAAAGATCTTCCTGGACAAAGGGAATCAAGGCGAGTTTGACCGCCATTGCATACAGCTCAGCGCGTGTGATCAGGTCATTCGTGAGCAGACCGACCCCTCCGCTGTTCTGTTTGCTGTTCTCCTGACCGAAAACGAGGTCGTCTGCCTCCCCCTGCTCCATACCTCCACGGATCAGTTGAGCAACTTTTCCCGGTAGGATATAACTGGCAGATCGTGCCAAACCTGATTGTTGCTTACCGAGGATGGCAACCCAGCTGTAGGCTGCCAGACTGTACACACTATCATCCAGTTCACTCAGACCGCCTTCAAGCCCGACCCAAAAATCAGCCTGCGGACAGACCTTGCGGGCATTTGCAGCACGGTTTTGGGCACCTGTCAGGGTTTCCTGGTCATCCATTGGCTGTTTGGATACCCCGGAGAGGATCTCAGCGCTGAGGAACACAAATTCACGTTCCGGGAAAACAGCATTAAAACCCAATTGGACTGCCTGCAGTTTACTTGGATTTCCAGAGCCGACGACGATAATTTCTGCCATTAAAGTCCAGCGCGTTCCTTCAGCAGGGTCTTAAGTTCAGTGATGATGCCCTCAGATTCCTGCTTCAAGTCCCTGGATTGATTTAACAAACCAGCCGCAATGCTTTCATTTTCATAGCCTAAAAGGTTGATCTCTACGTTCAAAAATGCGGATTCCAAACCAGCCTGAGCCTGGAATACACCAGAGGCAGCATCGGAGATGGCGCTCAAATTACCGATCTGTGCCATGCGCAAGGCTAACTTCATTGCTTGCAGGCACATCTGAGCTGTATGAAGCGGAACTGCGGCAGCAGTGAAACTGGCTTCCATGATGGCGTTCTCACGGATTCTGAGGTTATCTTCAGTATCACGCGGCAAGCGCCGGGCAATGAGGATCCCCTCAAAAGATTTGGCGTCCAACTCGATCGCCTCGGTCAGGCTTTGGCGTAATTTCTCGCCTTCTTCAATCACCTGCCAGCACTCTTCTTCCACTTCCTTATACTTTGCCTTGCCGGTCGTGAGGCGTGCAACCATCACTGCCAGGGCGGCTCCAAGTGCTCCGGCATAAGCCGCTGCCGAGCCGCCACCTGGCGCGGTTGTGCCTTCGGCAACCTGGTCCAGAAAACTGACCTGGGGAGTCGCTGCCTGGTTTTGCTGCTCTGAAAACAGCCGGTTTTCGAGTAGTTGATCATGGTCAAATCCATCGAGCTGCAAATAATAGCGTCCGGCATTGATGATTGCCCGGCTTGGCACCAACCCAACGATTTCGGAATGGTGGATGCCAACCCCATATCGTTGAGCCTCGCGTCGCACAAATTCAGTTACCTGTGCCATGGGAGAACGCCGATAATTGGTCAGGTTCATCGATACCTGCGCCAGACCGTCAACAAGCACGCCCATCCCCTTCACGAAATGGAAACCGCCGGAGGAGTTGCGCACACGGCGCGCAACTTTTTCAGCGATGCTCACATCGGGTGTATTCAGATAGATGTTATAGGCAATCAAAGGCTCGCGCGCTCCAATCACAACTCCGCCAGCCGGACCCATCACTTTTGGACCAAAATCGGGTGCGCGGTAAGGATCACTGGCGATGGTATCTTTAATACCCTCGTATTCCCCGCGGCGAATGTCTTCCAAATTTTTCCGATCAGAGCGAATTGCCGCCTCTTCATAGAGATAGACCGGGATGCCCAGGCTGTCAGCAACGCGCTTGCCGAGACGGCGGGAAATTTCGACACATTCCTGCATGGTGACATCCGAGATCGGCACAAACGGCACCACATCGGCTGCCCCCAGGCGGGGGTGTTCGCCCTGGTGATGGTTAAGATCGATCAGTTCGGCAGCCTTGGCAATGCCCTGGTAGGCAGCTTCTTCCACACCGGCAGGGTCACCGATGAAAGTTAGGACAGTGCGGTTATGGTCCATATCGGAATGACGGTCCAGCACGTGCACATTCGGGACCTGTGCCACAGCGTCGATGATCGCTTCTACAACTTCTGGTCGTCTTGCTTCAGAAAAATTAGGTATACACTCGATGATTTTCATTAGCCATCCTCGTATTATTAATGTAGATTGATTATACCAAGCCGAAATCGCTTGCGAAGTGGGCAGTAGTTTCTAACAAAACTTTAATTCATAATCGATAGCTTTAGTGAACAAAAAAAAGGAGCTGAAAAGCCGAAAGTTTCATTACATGAACCTGCTCCAAATTTTTTGCTTCCTGATTTTTCAGGAAAGGTCTTTACACTAAAAGACCTGCAAGGTAAGAAAAATGTCCTGCTGGTTTTCAACCGTGGCTTTACCTGACCATTCTGCCGGGCGCATATGGCGCAGTTGCGTCATGATTATCAATTGTATGTAGACCGGGATGTAGAAGTAGTGGCTATCGGTCCCGAAGATGCCAGGCAATTTGCAGCTTATTGGGAAAAGGAGTCTCTTCCCTTTATTGGTCTTCCAGACTCCAAAGCCAGGTTGACCTCAACGGGTTATTCCACACGGCGTGTTTTTATTATCGACGTGCGCAATTTCATATTCCTTTCGTAAGGATTTCCTCGCCCGCCCCAACAAATCGAGAATTAGTAGATTATTTCAGATAGTTATTAATTTTCTCAAACTTAATATTAATTATCCTAAAGTTTTGGAAGATTTAACTTGACATTTTCAATTAAATGTCGTATTATCTTTTCAGACAAGCGATGAAAGAGGAAATATGAACCAACTACCAAAAAATTGTCCGATTTGCCGGGGAAGTATCGTTGTAACGAGGTTTTTCTGCCCTGATTGCCAGACATCTGTCGAGGGCAACTTCATCCCTCAGCAGAGTCGGTTTCAAAATCTGACAACCGATCAGATGAACTTCATGCTGACCTTCGTGCGATCTGAAGGACGGCTGAACCGCATGGAAGAAATTTTGGGATTATCCTACCCCACTTTGAAAAATCGCCTGAACGAACTGATCATGGCGCTCGGGTTCCAACCCGAGAAAGAAGTCCGTACAAAACTAAACGATTCGCAGCGTCAGCAAGTTTTGGATGAGCTGGAGAATGGTCGAATTGATAGTAATCAAGCTCTTCGCTACCTGCAGGGTGAAGACGAATTCAACTTAAGCTAAGGAGAAAAATGGAAAACAATAACGAAAAACTACGCATCCTGAATATGGTACAGGAAGGCAAACTCAGCGCCCAAGAGGCGGTCCAGCTGCTTGAAGCACTCGATTACAAACCAGAGGAAAAAGCAGTTACAAGCGTAATGAATTTCGATGAAGTCAGCACAAACGGCAAAGCGCATTGGCTCAAGATTGTCGTCACTGATATTGCCACCGGCAAGCGCAAGGTCAACCTGAGGCTTCCGCTTGCCGTAGCACGCTGGGGCATGAAGGTGGGTGGCAGAGCCAGTTTTGGCAGCAGGGCATTAGAGGATTTTGACCTGCAATCAGTTCTTGATGATGGAGTACTGAATGAAGGACAAAAAGGCGTTATCGTAGATGTCGAAGACGACGAGGATGGTGAGCACGTTCTGATCTCTCTCGAGTAAGTCAACCGAAATACTGGACAACAGCCATGAGGGCAGAGTGTGAAGATGAAGCATACTCTGCCCTCTGATTTTTCGGGTTTAGGACACTTCAAAGCCGTTCTTTCACACCAAGGCAAGGTTATACATTTAACCCGCAAGCAGTTTGACAGTCGTTAAGATGGTAGTATTATTCCTGTTTGTGATTTTTTTGCCCACAGAAAGATAAAGGCCAAAATGGACCAAAAGCCGGAAGAGACCGGTTTCGATAAGATCAAACAAAAGCTGTCGACAGAGCAGCTTTTTAATTTTCTAAACTCCAATCCCGAAGGATTAAGCTCTGAAGAAGCAGCAAAACGTCTGGAAGAGTACGGTACAAACACGCTGGCAGAAGCCAAACGGACACCTCTGATTTTCAAACTCGTCGGACAATTCACCCACCTGATGGCCATCATGCTTTGGGTAGCGGGAATTGGAGCGTTCATCGCCAAAATGCCAGAGCTCGGCATCGCCGTTTGGTCGATCAACGTTATCAACGGCGTATTCAGTTTCTGGCAGGAATTCCAGGCAGAGAAAGCCATGGATGCTTTGAAAAAGATCCTGCCAGCCTACACGCGCGTCTTACGGGATGGAGAGCAAAAAAGGGTCCTGGCCACTGAAGTTGTTCCGGGCGATATCGTTTTCCTCGAAGAAGGCGAGAGTATTTCCGCCGATGCCCGACTGATCAACAGTGCCGAAATGCGCGTGAATCAGTCCACCCTGACGGGTGAATCCAGGCCGGTAAACCGATCAGCGGACCCAATTAGCGGCGAAGGATTGACTGAATCTGAAATGCCAAACCTGGTCTTCGCAGGCACATTCGTAGCATCTGGTTCGGGCAAAGCAGTAGTTTATGCCACAGGTATGAATACGGCGTTTGGCCGTATTGCCCGCCTGACTCAGGAAGTGGCAGATGATCTCAGCCCGCTACAAAAGGAAATGCAGACTGTCACAAAAATTGTGACCGTGATCGCCGTAAGTGTTGGTGTTGTCTTTTTTGCTGCTGCGAAATTATTGACAGATATTCCCTGGATCGATGGTATTATTTTTGCTCTTGGCATAGTGGTCGCATTCGTTCCGGAAGGCTTGGAACCCACAGTAACACTTGCGCTGGCAATGGCGACTCAACGCATGGCAAAACGCCACGCTTTGATGAAAAAGCTTTCAGCGGTTGAAACATTGGGCAGCACTACCGTGATCTGCACAGACAAAACAGGCACGCTCACCCAAAATGAAATGACCGTGCAAAAACTATGGGTTCCCCACCAGGAAACAATCGATTTCACTGGACGTGAGATCAGTTTCAGCGGGGTCGGTTATGAACCTGTCGGTTATGTTACCGAAAATGAACAACCACTCGAAATCCGCTCTGACTTTGGCGCTACACAGGTGCTTATCACCCAGGCAAAGTGCAATACTGCCCGTCTGAACCCGCCCACTATTGATTCCGAAGGCAAAACTACCCGCTGGAACATCATAGGTGACCCCACTGAAGCAGCCCTGATTGTGGCTGCCCGGAAGGCCGGACTGAGTACGGAAGAAATTGAAGGGCAGGTAGTGGCAGAATTGCCCTTTGACTCACGCCGCAAACGCATGAGTATCGTGCAGCTCGCCAAAACTGAAAACGGTTTTGAACGAATCGTTTATTCCAAAGGTGGTATTCGGGAAACACTGGATATCTGCAGCACAATCTTGGTCGATGGGCAAATTCAGCCCCTGACCGCAGATCAAATTGACCATATTATGGAGGTCAATGACAGCTACGCCAGTAAAGGATTGCGTGTTTTGGCTGCGTCTCAGCGCAGGTTGAATGCCGATGAAAGGGATTACTCCATTGAATCCCTCGAAAAGGGGCAAACTTTCCTGGGCATGGTCGCCATGATGGACCCACCCCGCCCGGATGTTGCTGAAGCTGTAAAGACCTGTCATCGTGCCGGTATTCGCATCATCATGATCACCGGTGATTATGGTCTCACTGCTGAGAGCATCGCCCGCAAAATTGGCATCGTCAGTTCAGAAAAAGTCAGAGTGGTGACTGGTGTTGAGTTGGAATCCATGACCGAGGAAGACCTGAAAAAAGCGGTCATGGAAGAAGTAATTTTCGCAAGGGTTGCGCCGGAACACAAACTACGCGTCGTTTCAACACTTCAAGGGCTTGGTCAGATTGTTGCCGTGACCGGTGATGGGGTCAACGATTCCCCTGCCCTCAAAAAAGCGAATATAGGTGTTGCCATGGGTCTCAGCGGCTCAGACGTTGCGAAGGAAGCGGCTGATATGATCCTGACTGATGATAATTTCAGCTCAATCGTCAGCGCAATTGAAGAAGGTCGGGCAGTTTACGAAAATATCAAGCGTTTCACTACATATATTTTCACAAGTAACGCTCCGGAAGCAGTTCCGTTTATGCTTTTTGCCCTTTCTGGCGGCAGGATTCCAGTCGCATTGCCCGTTATGCATGTTTTGGCAGTAGACCTGGGCACCGACATGTTGCCCGCGTTGGGTTTGGGCGCAGAGCCTCCAGAGGAGGGTGTAATGGATCTTCCTCCCCGTAAACTGAGCGATCATCTGATCACCAAAGAGCTGCTGATCCGCTCCTACTTGGTGCTCGGGGCGGTTCAAAGTGTGGTGGCGATGCTGGCTTTCTTCTTCTATTACTGGACAAACGGTTATGCCGGTCAGTGGCTGGATTTACCTGATGCAGGGAATATCTACCTGGCAGCCACCGCCATGGCATTCTGTGCTGTGGTTGTGACCCAAATTGGTAATGTTTTCGCTCAGAGAACTGGACACCGTTCCATCATGAAAGTACCTCTTTTCAGCAACAAATTAGTGGTAATTGGCGTGATCGCAGAAATTTTGCTGGCAGTTGGTATTGTTTATGTGCCCTTCCTGCAAAAATTTATCGGTACTGCCGCCTTTGACCCAAAATATTGGCTCTTCCTGGCGCTTTTCATTCCTGCCTTACCGATTACTGATGCGATCTACAAAGCAGTAAAGAGAAGCAGGCGTACAATTAACAACAGACTCACTGAGAAAGGAGAGTCGTTATGAAAATCATCATAATAGGATCTGGTCGGGTTGGTTCTGGTCTGGCAAAAAACCTAAGTTTACAAGGTGTTGATGTTTCTGTGATCGATAACGATCCGGAGACCTTCAAGGCGTTAGGTAAAAGTTTTAAGGGTCAGACTTTTGTCGGAATGGCGTTTGACCAGAAAGTTTTGCAAGCTGCTGGAATTGAACACGCAGATGCGCTTGCAGCTGTCACAACAACAGATGAGATCAACCTGGTTGCAGCCCGAATGGCAAAGACCGTTTATAAGGTGCCAAGCGTGGCTGCCAGGGTTTACGAACCCCAAAAGGCGAAAATTTATCGCCGTTTAGGTATCCAGACTGTTTCACCAGTGACCCTCGGAATTGAACGCCTCTCCAGTATGTTGGTGAATTCTAACCTGGATATCGAGCGGAATATCGGCGCTGGTCAGGTCGTTTTGGTGGACGTCAATGTGAATTATCGGTTGGCTGGCAAGACCCCGGCAGATGTGAACATACCTGGTGAGATCCAGGTTGTAGCCTTCACCCGTAACGGGAAAACCAGCCTGGTCAATGCTGCTGTCATTTTCAAGATTGGCGACTTGTTGCATCTCTTCGTCACAAGTGCATCCAAAAATAAAATCAGCGAACTGCTGCGCAGTTAGGAAGTAGGTTGGAATGAAAGTAATGATTGTCGGCGGTGGAAAGGTCGGCACTTATCTTGCCGATAAACTGATCAAAGAGAAACACGAAGTTCGCCTGATCGAACTGCGCGAAGAAGAACGTGAGCACATTTTACTGGACATACCCAGAGACGTACTTGTGATTGGCAATGGCACCGACCCTGACGTTTTGGAAGCGGCTGGGATCCGCAATATGAACGTAGTGGCGGCGGTAACAGGGGATGATGAGACCAATCTGGTCGTAACGACATTGGCGCGCTTCGAGTTCATGGCGCCCCGCACAATTGCTCGGGTGAATCACCCTAAAAACGCCTGGCTGTTCAATGCCGACATGGGCGTGGACGTAGCAATCAACCAGGCAGATCTGCTCTCCGCCTTGATTTTGGAAGAAATGTCGATGGGTGACATGGTCACTCTGCAATTGCTCCGCAAGGGCGACTACTTGCTGGTGGAAGAAAAGGTAGCGCCAAAATCCCTGGCTTTCGGAAAGAAAGTTTCCGAACTACAGTTCCCTAAACAGTCCAACCTGGTATCGGTGATCCGCAATGGAGAAATGATCCTTCCCCATGGCGATATGGTTTTCCAGGTCGCTGATGAAGTGTTGGCGGTGGTACATCAATCGGAGAAGAAAGCGCTCGCCCGCCTGTTTAACGCGGTGCCGTAGGTTTTCGGAATTAAGTTAAAAAGGACGGCATTCAAGCCGTCTTTTTTTATTGGTCGCAATGTGCGATGAAGGGATTACCTCTGTGCATTATAAGCTCGTGCCATCTCGTCTTTCAGAAACAAAAAAGCCGGTCTTTTAACCGGCTTTCGTTTTCAATCTAACTAACCTTTCGGTTTAGTACATTCCACCGCCGTCCTGGGGCATGGCAGGCATTGCGGATTTGGGTTCGGGGATATCGGTGACCAAAGCTTCGGTGGTCAGGATCATGGCTGCAATAGAAGCAGCATTCTCAAGTGCGCCGCGGGTAACTTTGGCGGGGTCGATAACACCCAATTGAACCATATCGCCGTATTCCTCAGTCAGAACATTGAAGCCGAGGTGCTTGTTGCCAGAGTCAGCCTGCTTCTGGCGGACAGTCTCAACAACCACGGAGCCATCTTTGCCAGCGTTGGCAACGATTCTCTTCATCGGTTCGGTCAGGGCTTTGCGAACGGCGTTAACACCGATCTGGGCATCATCCTGGTCCATCTTGAGGTTTTCGAGTGCGCTCACTGCATTCACCAAGGCGACACCACCGCCTGGAACAATACCTTCCTCAACAGCAGCGCGGGTTGCAGACAGGGCGTCTTCCACACGATGTTTCTTTTCTTTCAGTTCGGTCTCAGTTGCAGCGCCGACACGGATGATAGCCACACCGCCAGCCAGTTTAGCCAGGCGTTCCTGCAGTTTTTCGCGATCGTAATCGCTGGTTGTGTTCTCGATTTCAGCACGGATCTGCTCAATGCGACCCTTGATTGCATTGGTATCACCCTTACCGCCGACGATGGTGGTGCTGTCTTTGTCGATGGTGACTTTTTCAGCGCGACCGAGGTCTTCGATGGTGGCGTTTTCGAGTTTGCGGCCGGTCTCTTCAGAGATCACAGAAGCATTGGTCAGGATAGCGATATCCTGAAGCATGGCCTTGCGGCGATCACCGAAACCAGGGGCTTTGACAGCGACGACATTCAGGACGCCGCGGATCTTGTTCAAAACCAGGGCTGCGATTGCTTCGCCGTCAACATCTTCAGCGACGATGACGATATCGCGCTTGCCAACCTGCACCATTTTTTCCAACAGGGGAACGATGTCGTTGGCTGCAGAGATTTTCTTGTCATAGATCAGGATATAGGGGTCGTTGATTTCGGCGACCATGTGTTCGGTATCGGTGACGAAATAGGGGCTGATGTAGCCGCGGTCAAACTGCATACCTTCCACGTATTCGGTCTCGAATTCGAGTGCTTTGGATTCTTCCACGGTGATGACGCCGTCTTTGCCGACTTTGTCCATCACATCTGCGATCAGGGAGCCAATTTGCTCGTCCTGGGCTGAAATGGTGGCAACGTTGCCAATCTCAGCTTTGGTGGTAATGTCGATCGCCTGGCTGAG
>DHUW01000064.1:17402-17986 GCA_002409365.1 Anaerolineaceae bacterium UBA5224
ACCTTCGCTGACGATAGCGTGAGCCAAAACTGTCGAGGTTGTGGTGCCGTCTCCGGCGATGTCATTGGTTTTGGTAGCTGCTTCTTTGAGCAGTTGGGCGCCCATATTCTCATAGGGGTCTTCGAGTTCGATTTCTTTTGCAACGGTCACACCGTCATGCGTGATGGTGGGGGAACCGTATTTGCGATCCAGGGCTACGTTGCGTCCCTTGGGACCGAGGGTTGTTGCGACTGCATTCGCGACTGCGTCAACGCCATTCTTTAAATAACGACGTGCTTCATCTCCAAAAACTAATTGTTTTGCCATAATTTATATCTCCTTGAATTTGATGTGTTTCTTAAAGAATCGCGAGGATATCGCTCTCGCGCATGATCAACAACTTCTTGCCTTCGTACTTGATCTCAGTACCGGAATATTTAGCGAAAAGCACCAAATCGCCGACCTGGACGTCCATCTTGATGCGATCGCCATCTTCGTCGCGGTCACCAGGACCAGTAGCTAAAACAGTGCCCTTCTGGGGTTTTTCTTTTGCGGTCTCGGGCAGAACGATGCCGCCAGCGGTGATTTCTTCTTGCTCGCTGGGT
>DHUW01000042.1:0-4329 GCA_002409365.1 Anaerolineaceae bacterium UBA5224
TGGCGGTGCAGTGAACAATAGTATTTACGATGCCGGTACTTATGAAAATTATCGCGCTTCGGTTTACCTGAACGGCGCCATCTTTTTACATGACCTGCAAATAACCGTAGGCGACCAGGCTTTCCAGTCAGCTCTCAAGAGCTATGTTGCTCAAAATTATCTGAAAATTGCTACAAAAGCTGAGTTTTTATATGCCTTCCGAGCAGCTAATCCGAACACCGACATCCAGGCTGTTTTCGCCCGTTATTTCGAAGAATAGCTAATTCTGCGCTGGGATCATGCTCTTGACATCAGAGAGTGTGCTGGCACGAACCACCTGGCTGCCCTTAACCAACAAGCCTTGATAGGCTTGTTCTCCTTCCACCGGAATCCAGCCGTTCATAACAAAAGGTAAAATGCTGGATGCAGCCGGGATCCATTGTCCGTTATTTTTTCGAGCAATATGAGCATGCGTACCGGTTGCGGTACCACCTTCACAAGATGGTCTGCCCAACGGATCGCCCTGTTTGACTTCCTGACCAACCTTGACACGCCCTTCTTCAGCCAGGTGGAGGTAAAAGATGACCCATCCTGTGCGTTCGTCACCATCACCATCGAGATCAAGAATAACAGTACCCGAATCAGTGCGTGCAACAACGCCATCTGCCACAGCTACTGCAAACTGCTCAGTGCGTACGCAGCCCTGTGAGTCTGTTGGGGGGGCAAAGTCGATTGCTGACCAGGGCTTTAGTTTTCCCCAACCACTGTGAGGACCGCCAGTGTAAGCCCAGACAGTGCCTGCATTGAAGGGTAAAATCAGAACTGGCTGGATCAGGCTGCCCGGCAAAACTGTCGTATTTCGCCGCCAGGGATCACCGAAAAGCGATTTAAAAGTCTTGGCGTAGCCTTCCGGTCCGATGGCATGTCCATACTTGTCACCATCATAAAGTATGGAGAAGTAGTTTTGTAATGCGACTGTTGCCGAGTTTTGCCAGGGGTCAATGTTTTCAATGGTGCCATTGCTATGCTCAATACTGGTCAATTCGCCGTTGAAATAACGGTAGAATCCGTCATTCAACAAGTCCGCGACGTAAGAGATCTGGAGGTGGACACCACGATGGTTGTTCTTAAATCCGAGAAAAAATCCCTCTTGTTCCGTGTTTCTTACCGGGTTGGTTAATGCCCCGGTCTGATATTCGATCAGTGCCAGGAGCATCTTTG
This sequence comes from Anaerolineaceae bacterium UBA5224, assembly GCA_002409365.1. Classification (GTDB taxonomy): domain Bacteria; phylum Chloroflexota; class Anaerolineae; order Anaerolineales; family Anaerolineaceae; genus Mesolinea. Next base: position 1,201 of record DHUW01000042.1, read on the forward strand.
GGTTCAGACTGAAGTTTTCAGCATAGTAGGTTATGACACCAGCTGCATCCAGGTGTTTTTCATTAATGATCGCCCGATAGCTTTTGAACCAACCAGGAGTGGATTGCAGGAATGCTTTCAGATCGAAGTCCAGTAGGTCAGGTCCATAAACAAAGGCAGCATCAGGGATGATCTGATACTCAGTTCCCCAAAATTCCTTGTAATATATGGGCATTTTCATGGGGAAACCCGGTGGAAGCGTGGTCACATCTTCAGGGATTTGAGGGTTCGCCCAGAGGATCTCCTGAGGAGAACAGCCAAAACGCACGGAGAGCAGGTCAAGGCTGTCACCACTTTGAGCAATGTAGTCAACCAGGGTACCCGGTTCATAAACCGGTCTTTTGGAAGCTGGAGTTGAAGTCGCTTCCGGTGTGGGGGATGTCACCGCCGTGAGGGTTTCGGGCAGAATGTAGCCAGATTCACGTTTGGGACCGCAACCAGTAATAATAATGACGATAATTGTGTATATCGTTAAGAGTAAAGATTTATTGTTACGATTTTTCATACTTCAACCATGGGTTTCAAGGTCATGCAAAACTATAACATAAACCAGAAAACGCGTTTTCGTAGACGTTTTTCTAGCGGCTGATATGCGAAACAGGTGTGCCGTATATGCTGGCAGTTTTTACTTCTTCCCCTCTGACCAACCACCCTTCCAGATTTTCGGAACTGGCTTTGGCTTTCCATCCACTCATCACAAATGCCAGAGGACCTTCAGCAGGCACCCACTCGCCGTTATATTTGCGAGTAATGTGCAGGTGAGTACCGGTGGAAATACCGCCTTCGCAGGAAGGATGACCTATTTTGTCCCCAGCTTCCAGCCAGGTTCCCACGGGTATGCGGTCAGCAGTGCCGACGTGCAAATAGATCACATTCCAGCCAGTCTGCTCAAATCCATCCCCATCCATATCGACCACCACAGCGCCATCCTCAGAACGCACAACCAGGCCAGGACCTGTCGAAGTAACCCAGGTCCAGTTGGTATGACAACCAGGCTCTGCTGTTGGCGGTGAGAAGTCGAGCGCAGCACGCACGTCGGCTGCACCCCAGGCGGCATGTGGCCCGACCGTAAATGACCAGACGATGCCAGGTTGGAAAGGCAGGATAAGCTCGGGTTGAAGTACATCGGGAGTGAAGAGAGGTTCATACTGTTGGGCGATCAACCAGGGATCGCCAAACATTCGGTTGTAGGTGGCCAAAAAACCATTTTCACTATACAGGTGATTTGACCAATCTTCGAAACGATATAAACTAGCAAAAAACTGCATCAACCCTACACTTCCACAGTTGAGTTCCGCTGCCAGGCGCAATTTCCAGCCGTCAATGAACTCCGCGGTAACGACAGTCCCCTCCCGCCAACCATAGTAACCACTTTCGATTACGCCGGCTGCTTTTACAAGTTGATGGTAAAGTCCAACGGCATCCAGTTTGATGCCAAGCGGGAAGTTTTGATCAAAATTGTTATCAGGGCGATCCCCGAAAACCCAGCCCGATTGATATTCCAGCAATGCCAGAAGGAGCCGCGGATGGATGGCAAATTCCTTGGCAACCTTATCCACGATATCTGCACCGCTCATTACGTCATGCGCATAAACGGCTTCTCTGTAATTTGCCAGGTAACCGCCAGCGTTTTGCACAAAGGCATTGGTGTCAAAATCGATCGAAGATGGTGAATTTACCACTTCGCTGTCGGGAAAAAGTTTCAGTTTCGAACTGGTCTGCTGCAATCTGTTTGGGATCAACAGCAACTGACCTTCGGGGATGAAGCCTTCTTCCGGCAGCGGGGCGGTTGAGGTGATTTCACTGGTTTCCACACCAAACCTGACGGCAAGGATGCCGATACTGTCTCCGCTCTGGGCGTAGTAAAGCATCGGGGCGTTTTCTTCATATTGGATCAGGTTTGCCTGGGTCGGGATGCTCGCCAAAATTTCTGGATCGGGTGCTTCCGCAGTTATTTCTGGGGTCTGAACCGTTACCTCTTCCTTCTCGTCAACTTCTTCTTTGGGGATCAAGGCAATACTGTCAGCTACTTCAAACCGAGGTTCTGACGGTTCTGTTTCGGCCGGAGAGTTTTGTGCAGCTACCTTTTTGGAGCTAAAGTCGAATACATCGGTCGAGATTAAGATGGTGCCTATCACAAGCACAGCGATGATCACACCAGCTGTCAGGGTAATCTGTTTACGTTTATGCTGTAATTTTCCCAGCCGCTTATCTCTCAGATCAAGGGTTGCTGATCGAGTTGATCTCTGAGCGACCATTATAGGCTTCAACTGTGACACCGTCTCTTGTTAAACTCCCGTCATATACTATTCCGTAGCTGCTGGCAACCCATCCACCTAAATTGAAGGGTATCTCTCCGCCTGCATCGACCCAAACTCCGTTGTATCGCCGGGCGAGGTGAAAGTGAGTTCCGTTGGTAACGCCACCTTCACAGGATGAGATGCCAATTACATCTCCTGTTGCAACTCTTGTGCCCACAGGAATGCTGCTGGCTTCAGAAATATGGAAGTAATTCAGTGTCCAGCCGGTTTGCTCGTAGCCGTCCCCATCCAGGTCGATCACTACCGCTGACTCTTCAGAGCGTACAACAACACCATCTGCAGCAGCTAGAACCGGCGCATCGCTGAAATAGCAACCGTAATCATCTTCTTCACCGGGAGGGGCAAAATCGAGCGCTGCCCAGGCACTGCCAGTGCCCCATGCCCAGTGCGGTCCGGAAGTGAACAGCCAGACATCACCATCAGCCAGCGGTAAAATCATTTCAGGCTGCACCAGGTCGTCTGGTAAAAGCGGATCTACAGAAAAAGCAAAAGGATAACCGAACAAGTCATTGTAGGTTTTGTAGAAACCATTCTCAGAAACAGTTTGTTTCCAGGCACTTTTGCCTTCGAGCAGGCTGAAAAGGTGCTGCAAGGCGGCAGTACCGGCATTGATTGAGGGATCAATACGCATCACATCGCCATCTGCCAGAGTCCAGACTGCCAATAGCGATTTTTCCCACAACCCCGAACCGCGCAGGAGTTCATTAGCTGCCCAACTTAACTGTTTATACAAACCTTTTTGCTTGCTGCTGATCAAACCCAAAGGGTA
>DHUW01000042.1:4638-14582 GCA_002409365.1 Anaerolineaceae bacterium UBA5224
TCCAACTCTTCTTCATACCAATTCAGCTTGCCATTGAACTGCCAGATGATCGATTCGATGTCAAAGTCTTTCACCGAAGGACCATAATAAATTTCGGAATCAGGGATGATACGAAAGTTGGTTGCCAACTCATTGGCACTGGCAGGCGGGATGGTGATGACTTCACCGGGGTTGATCAGATCGGGGTTTTCGATGTCGTTGGCATCGATGATCTGACGAACCGAAACCTGGTTGCGCAGGGCGATGCCTGCCAGGGAGTCACCGGATTGAATGGTGTACTGGTCTTCGTTCGCGCGAAGTGTGGGGAGCATTTGCGGTGGCATCGCTGTAGGCGGGGCGGAAAGCGGGGCCGGGGTCATGGTCAGGCGCGGTTCCTGGTAGGGTGTCGCTGTCGGCAACGGGGTTTGGTAGGCGTGCAGAGTGGGAGTGAAGTCCACCAGGCTTTCGTCATTGGTTGAAACGATAAATGGTTCAAAGTCCTGATTGCGGCGTTTGCAGCCTGCAAAAACCAGGGCGATCAACAGAGCAGTGCAAAGGAGGACGATTAAAGCCAGGCTTGACTGGCGATTTTTTGAATTGGGATTGATATTGTTCATTTCTCAATATTGTACAAAATCCGTGCCAGAAGGTCGGAAGGAACATGGTGATCATTCTACCAGACCAATAACCCTTGATTTTTACAGACCAAACCTCTCAAAATGATTGACAAATTACCCCTTTGCGATAAAATAAACTCTCACGCAGGCCGAAGTGGCGGAACTGGCAGACGCGCTACGTTCAGGGCGTAGTGGGCAATGAGCTCGTGAGAGTTCAAATCTCTCCTTCGGCACCTAAACCTCCCGATTACCGGGAGGTTTTTGTTTTAATCTATCATTCTGAATGTATTGATGAATTTTATCTTTTGATTCATCACCTGAAAGAAGTCAAGAATCTTAATCAGACGAACGTAAAGATCTTTGCAAAGCACACTTAGTGTCGCGACTAAAGCCCAGGATGACAAACCCCATTCAGGATGACAATGTCCTCTGTTCCTATGCAACAAAATGGTACAATTGTTGCACAAGTGATTAATACAAATCATGGATGCAGTGGTATGAACGATCTCTGGGAGAAAATCAAAAAAATCAACTGGGCTGACCGGCGCTTGATCACGATCATCGTCATTGTTATCCTCGTTTTCCTGATGATGGATTTCAACAACCGTATGACCACCATGATTCGTTTGGGCAACGAAGAAGCTGGTTTGCAGACCCGCATTGCAGAATTGAAAGCAACCCAGGTAAAGCTTGAAGACCAAATTGCCTATGCCACTTCCGAGATTGCCCTGGAAGAATGGGCTCGCGAAAGCAACCGCATGATCGAGGAAGGTGACCGCCCTATCATCCTGCTTCAGCCAGGCGATTACAAACCCCAACCCACCCCCACACCTCAACCCGAAGAAGTCAACCGCACTCGCCTGGATATTTGGAAAGAACTTCTCTTCGGCACTGCTGAACCGAAACCCTGAGTACCTCTAAGCAAACTCATAGCATCGCAGATGCTTAAACCTGATTCTTCTCGGGTATAATCATCGGGTTATGGACATCAAGCAACTAACGCAAAAAATGAACCAATTGGTCGACCATCATGGCTGGTATGACCCCACGACACCAAAAGCCCAGACCCCGCGCAACCTGGCGATTTCGCTTTGCCTGGAAGCCGCTGAAGTGCTGGAACATTTTCAATGGTCAGACATGGTCAAAGATAAGCAAGCTTTTGAAGGAGAACTGGCTGACGTCGCACTTTATTTGCTGCAGCTCGCAAGTGTCAGTGATGTCGACCTTGAAGACGCAATTTTGAACAAAATTGAACAGAACTGGGACCGCGTTTGGCAGGAAGACCAGGAAATGGAGACCAGAAAATGATAGTCTCAGTTTTTGGATCAGCTACCCCAACACACGAACAAACCTCCTACCAGGTTGCCCTTGAAATGGGGCGATTGCTGGGAGAAAATGGCTTTGCGGTGATGACCGGCGGCTACTGCGGTACGATGGAAGCGGTTTCGCGTGGTGCCAATGAGGCTGGCGCAAACGTGATTGGCGTTACCTGCCGCCAAATTGAGGATTTTCGCCCCACAGGTCCAAACGCCTGGGTCAAACAGGTTCAGTCTACCGATCTGCTCTCAGAGCGCATTGAAGTGCTCACCTCTCAGGCAGACGCTTTCATCGCCCTGCCGGGTGGCATCGGCACGCTGGCCGAAATCGCCATGGTCTTCAACAAAATGGTTATTTCTTCCATCCCTTCCAGGGTCCTGATCCTGATCGGAGACGGTTGGAGACAGACCTTCGAAGCTTTTTTCAGTGGTCAGGCTGAAAATGTGAACGGGCGTGTAAGGCAATTACCTCAATTCGCAAAAGACCCGCAGGAAGCGTTAAGCTTATTGAAGAATTCACTCCAGGAGAAGAAAAATGGATGATAAAAAACTACCTACACAGAAAGATAACTTTTCAGACTGGTACAACCAATTGGTTTTGCGCGCCGAATTAGCTGATTATGCGCCTGTTCGTGGTTGCATGGTCGTGCGCCCTTATGGCTGGGCACTTTGGGAGAACATCCAAAAAGCACTGGATAAACGCTTCAAAGCTACCGGGCATGTAAACGCTGCCTTCCCGCTGCTGATCCCCCAGTCTTTCATGACAAAAGAAAAAGAACACGTGGAAGGTTTTGCTCCAGAATTGGCTGTGGTCACTCATGGTGGTGGTCAGGAATTGGAGGAACCGTTGGTAGTACGCCCAACTTCTGAAACCATCATTGGCACCATGTATTCAAAATGGATCCAAAGCTACCGTGATCTGCCCGTGCTGATCAATCAGTGGGCAAACGTTGTTCGCTGGGAAATGCGCACGAAGCTCTTCCTGCGCACACTCGAGTTCTACTGGCAGGAAGGTCACACCGCCCATGCCACCGAGCAGGAAGCTGAAGAAGAGACCAGACGCATGCTCGATGTCTATGCCGATTTTGCCATCAACGAAGCAGCTGTGCCAGTTCTGGCAGGACAAAAATCTACGACTGAGAAGTTTGCCGGTGCCAAAGCCACCTACTCGATTGAAGCAATGATGGGTGACACCAAAGCCCTCCAGGCTGGCACTTCGCATTTCCTGGGGCAAAACTTTGCTAAAGCTTTTGATATTAAGTTTCTGGACGAAAACAACCAGCTCCAGTATTGCTGGACCACATCATGGGGTGTGTCAACCCGCTTTATCGGTGCGATCATCATGACTCATGGTGACGACCAGGGCTTGATCCTGCCGCCAAACCTGGCACCTTATCAGGTCGTCATTGTTCCGATTTATCGCAAGGAAGAAGAAAAGTCTGCAGTCATGGAAGCTGTCCAACAGGTTGCGAGCGGATTGGTTGCAGCAGATTTCCGGGTCAAAGTGGATGACCGGGACGATCTCACACCTGGTTTTAAGTTCAACGACTGGGAGCTGAAAGGTGTGCCGCTGCGCATCGAGATCGGACCCAAGGATGTTGAGAAGGGCACAATTGTGCTGGCACGGCGCGATATTTTAGGCAAAGCGGGCAAGAGCTTCATACCGCTGGATGGCTACGTGCAGGCTGTGGGTGATATGCTCAAGACAATCCAGGCTAATATGCTCGAAAAAGCAACCAAATTCCGCGATGAACATATCTTTGAAGTAACTGATTATGAGACTTTCAAGGATGTCGTCGAAAACAAAGGCTGGGCAGTCGGCTGGTGGTCTGATGACGCTGAAAACGAAGCCAAGATCAAGGAAGACACCCGCGCCACACTGCGAAACTTCGCTCCTGCTGAGGGTGAGGGTATTTGCTTCTATACTGGCAAGAAAACCAATAAACGAGCCTATTTCGCCAAGGGATATTAAGATTAATTTCAACTGACATTGTGTGACTGTTTATACGGGTGGGTCTGGGACCTGCCCGTACGTTTTCGTTTTGCAGGGTGGGATTTTCTTATCACCCCCTCTTTAGGGGAGGGCAAGGGGGTGAGGGAGGAAATCAGGTATTGAAATTTTTTCCCTCTGATTTTCAAAATGAAGAAATGTGGATAAATGATTTCCCATCCCTTCCATATATTTTCCTCGACCTCGAAAGATAAACAATCGTTAACCTAACCCTTTTCCTTAACTCCGTCACCCTGAGCGGAAGAAGACTTTAATTCTTTACCCACAACGCTTCATTTCACTAAGGTTAATGTAAAATTATTCCACTATGGCTGCGATTGACCTGACCCGGCTTGACCGGCAAATCGACCACCTGGCAACTCTCTACCAGGACCCTGCTGCTTTCCAGGAGGAATTTCATCGCATCCTTTCTTTTTACCATCGCTATTCCCACCGTAAGCTAAAGGATGCTGTCCCCAAGAGTTTCATGCTCAACTATGACCTCCCCGAGAAGGTCCTGACTCACCTGGAAGCCCGATTGAAACCACTTTCACTAACCCACCCTGAAGAAACTCTCAAGATCATTGACAAACTCTGGTCTGACAATTATTTCGAGGCAAGAGATCTCGCCACGAGCCTGGCCGGCAATCTGCCAATTTCTTACAGCAATTCGGTAATCGAGTTGATTTCAACATGGCTTGAGCAACCGTTGGACCAGGCTGTTTATGACGCGATCATCAGAAATGCCTCAAGAACTTTGCTACAGGAAGAATCTGCTCAATGGAAAAAACTGATCAGCAACCTGCTTTTTTCTAACAAACTGCAAAAGCAAAAGATGGGGTTACTCGCCTTGTCTAAATTGATCCCTGACAGCCTGACGGATGATTTGCCAGCTTACTTTAACTGGATCAGGGGTTTCCTGCTCAGCCCGGAATTTAGCCTGGACAAATATCTTGAACCTGTGATTGAAGCTCTTGCCAGAATATCGCAGCAGGAGACAGCCTACCTATTGCGTGAAGTTTTAGCGGATAGTAATGATGCCCGCGTTGGGCGCAGAATTCGCCATTATTTGAGTTTTTTCGAGGAACCAAGTAAAACTCGCATACTGAATGCCATCAAAAGTCAGGTTGTTTTCCCCAGTAAACAATAATCCATTATTTCTTAGGGCTGATCCGCTACAGTCGCTGACGATCGGACGGTATAAACCCCATCCGTTTCATCACCAGGGCAAACCCCCCCTTTAATTTGCTGTTTGTTTCTTGGAGAGGCGACCGTGGCAGGTCGCCCGATAATACTGAACGACCAGGTCACGCTCTCTACGCCTTATCAAACCAGAGTAAACTTAAGTCATGATCAAGAATTTCTATCGAATGCTAATCATCCCCGCCTTTCTTATTGGGTTTCTGCTGAGGGCTTGCCAGGCTCAATCAATCGGGACTGCCATTCCCACGGCAACAGCATTGCCGACCAAAACTCCAACAACAACTCCCACACCCTCGCCAACGCCAACTAAAACGCTGATTTCCACGACAACCCCACCTCCAACAGAGACAAAAATTTCCCTTACCACTTCCCCAACATTTCCAGAAAGTCACTACATTACTGATATCACAGGTCACAAGCAGACTTACGAACTGGGTTGTGAAGCCAGCGCTGCGGTCGACTGGGCTGGTTTCTTTGGTGTGTCGATCTATGAATCCACCTTTCAATACTCACTCCCATTATCAGACAATCCCGATCTCGGATTTGTCGGTGAGGTTACAACGGATGCGTGGGGGCAGATCCCCCCTTATGCCTACGGAGTGCATGCCGGACCAATTGCGGAGGCACTGGCTGATTTTGGTGTTCCAGCCAGGGCGGTGACAGGATACACAATCGAGGAAGTGAAAATCAGTCTGTCAGAAGACAAACCGATCATTGCCTGGGTAATTGGCAATATGGAATACAGCGAGCCCCTGGAGTATGTGGATTCTACTGGTAATACTGCGATCGTTGCGCCTTATGAGCACGTGGTCATCCTGACTGGGTACAATCAAACCCACCTGCGTTATATGAACAATGGTAAGTTTTATGACACCCCCATCGAAGTGTTTCTCACTTCCTGGGGTGTGCTTGGAAATATGGCGGTGATCTATGACTGAAGATTTCGATGGTGTTATCCTGGCTGAAACCTACGAAGATGAGTTCAATAAGCCAGAAAAGCACGGTAACAAAGGCTGCATGACCGCGGTGGCAATTCTGTTGGCAATAATACTTATTTCTTCGGCTGTTGTTCCGCTCGCTCGCTTCATTATTCGGAAAGATTATGAACGCCAGGTGAGCAACTTCCCTGCTTTGGTTTGCAGGAACCTGTCTGATTCAGGTCTTGTCGCTCAAGATTGTGACCCATCGCTGGATATCCTTAAATTCGTACCTCTCACCTTCCCAATTTACCAGCCAAAGAACAGCATCGAAGATGCCATGAGGGGGTTCGTCCGTCTCACGCAGTCAGCTGTAAGCCAACCTGGTTGTAAGCAGCCAGAATTATGGACTTATTCAGTAGCCAGCTCGTTTATTGGCTGGAAAACAGAGGTGGAATTCTTTTTCTGTTCGGGTTTGTTGGTAGAGCGAAGGGTTCTGGTTGACGGTGCGCCTGTCGGATTGCCGACCTATGATCTGTAAATCGTCTCCTTGTTTGAGAGTCCAAGTACAGTATAAGATCCTGGCAATTTTGAAGTAGATACCTTTACACCCTACACTTCGAATCTTTTCTCGGGATGATTGAATCAAAAAGTAATTTGAAATGTTTAAAAAAAATAAAAAAGATAGTACAATACCTCAAATTACTCAATTATTGGGTAATCTTTGGAGACAACTTATCAATGAAAAAAATATTTACCATACTGATCGTTTTAGCCCTTGTCCTTGTTAGCTGCCAGGTACGGCCCACCCCAGCAACTGAACAACCAGATAAAAAAGTGGAACTGTATGTTTTTGCAGCGGCATCATTGACCGAAACATTCGAGGAGATTGGCCAGCTTTTCGAGGCCGCCAACCCGGGTGTTCAGGTCATCTTTACCTTCGATTCTTCCGGTACGCTCAAAACCCAGATCCAGGAAGGTGCTATGGCTGATGTCTTCGTCTCTGCTGCTCAAAAGCAAATGAACCAGTTGGAAGTCGGCAATGAAGCCAACAAAGAAGGACTCGACTTTGTTCAACCTGGCACGCGTGTCAATGTAGTCGAGAATAAAGTCACCCTGGCGGTTCCAACAGGCAATCCCAAAGGCGTAACAACCTTTGCTGACCTGGCATCAGAGAATGTCACCATCATTGCTCTGGGCAATTCTGATGTACCAGTCGGGCAATATTCCGAAGAGCTTTTGACAAACCTGGACATCTGGGAACAGATCCAATCGAAAGTCACTTTCGGTTCAAACGTAAAAGAAGTGACCACCTGGGTCGCCGAGGGTGTCGCAGACTGCGGCATCGTCTACAAAACCGATGCTTTCTCCGCCAAGCTTGAGGTTGTGGATGAAGCAGGTACCGACTTGCTGAAGACCCCAGTGGTCTACCCCGGAGCGGTCATGAAAAACACACAACATCCAACCGAAGCCCAGGCTTTCCTCGATTTTCTTAAATCAACTGAAGCCCAGGCAGTCCTTACTGCAGTCGGTTTTTCCATCCCTGAAAATTAAGCATCAGTTACCTCTCACCTTCAAAATGATGGGCTTTGTTGTGCAGCGCTTTGAAGGAAACTGGTAGAATTCCAGAGATGAATTTTGCTAATATGGATTGGTTTCCGCTTTGGAATTCATTGCGGATCGCTGCAATCAGCACGATCGTGATCTTTTTCAGCGGGATATATGCTGCCTGGTATATTGCCAAATTGCCGCGTGTACTCAAAGGGATTCTGGATGTGATCCTGACTCTGCCCTTGGTGCTGCCGCCTACCGTGGTTGGTTTTTTCCTTTTGAAAATGCTGGGACCATATTCTGCTTTCGGAAATTTCATCCTAAAAACTGCCAACACCCGCCTGGTAATGGAATGGTATTCGGCTATCTTCGCATCAGTGGTCGTCGCCTTCCCTCTCATGTATCGCACCGCACGAGGTGCTTTCGAGAGCTTCGACCCTGATCTTCTGTCTGCTGGTCAGACACTCGGGATGCCTAACTGGAAGATATTTTGGAAAATTGTGCTGCCTACCTGCAAGCAGGGCATCCTGGCTGGCACCGTGTTAGCATTCGCTCGTGCTTTAGGCGAATATGGCGCCACCAGCATGATCGCCGGCTATACACCTGGAAGGACGGCAACAATCTCCACAACCGTCTATCAGTTATGGCGAACTGGCGATGACGCCCGGGCATATTTATGGGTTCTGATCAACGTAGCCATCAGCTTTGTGGTGCTCCTAGCAATTAATTCCCTGGAAGCCAGCCAATCTCCCAAACGCTCTGTACAGGAATTGGAGCGCTGATGCTGATCGCTAAATTCAGGAAACAGTTGCATACTTTTGAATTAGATGTCGATTTCCAGGCAGAATCGGAAGTGCTCGGTATTTTAGGACCTTCTGGCTGCGGAAAGAGCATGACGCTAAAATGTATTGCAGGAATTGAAACGCCAGATTCGGGGTATATGGAACTTGATGGCGTGGTTCTGTATGATTCTGTCAGAAAAATAAATTTAACCCCTCAAGACCGCCGTGTTGGGTACTTGTTTCAGCATTATGCCCTGTTCCCAACCATGACCGTCGAGCAAAACTTGCTTGCTGGATTCCGCCCTGATGACGGAAAAGACCCTCACGAAGAAGTACAGCAAGCCATTCACGGGCTGAAACTGGAGGGGCTCGAAAAAAAGAAACCCAACATGCTTTCAGGCGGGCAAATGCAGCGTGTCGCCCTGGGGAGGATCCTGCTCAATCAACCTAAAATTTTGATGCTCGACGAACCCTTATCTGCCATGGATCAGTTTTTAAAATGGAGGGTTCAGTTGGAGTTGTTGGAATTGTTTGAACGCTTGCAGAAGACCGTTCTGCTGGTCACTCATAACAGGGAAGAGATTTTTCAGCTTTGTGATACAGTGACTGTGTTGACTGAGGGGAAAAATGAGGCCAAACAAACGGTTTCAGAATTGTTCACTGCTCCCCAGTCGCTTTCAGCCAGTATCCTGGCAGGCTGCAGAAACTTTTCAAGGATCGAGATAATTGATCAAACGCAAGGTATTTTTAAAGCGCTCGATTGGGGTGTGACCTTGCACTCCTCAAAGCTGCCCCTCAACGCAAAGCATTGCGGGGCATATAGTCAGTCTTTTGAGGTCATTAATGGGTCTGATACAGGTCTGCAAAACATTATTCCTGTGACTTGCTTGCACCGGTTCGGCAAAGGCGCCATTGAATCGCTGGTTTGCTCAACCCCGGGTGAAAGCAGTGGGGATTCGGTTTTGTACCTTGAATTGAACACAAATAAGAGCAGCTATCCTGAAGCAAGCGGAGAATTCCAGCTCACAATTCGTCCCGAAGATTTGATTTTTTTTGATAGCTGAGGAAAAAGGCTCGCCCTCAATAATCCGTTGTTCCAAATAAGAATGTCAAAGGAATGTGCGCACGACCTCCCCAGTCTTTGGTTGTGTGACCTTCCCCCGGAAAGCTCCAACTGACAAAGTCCTTACTCTCTCGCCAACCTTTTTCGCGCAGGAGAGCATCCACTTTTGCTTGCCAAGGAGCGTAATCCCGGTCAAATCCCTCACTGCCATAGTCAAAATAGAGCTTGTGGCTTGCAGGTTCTGGCAGGTTTTCCTCCAGATAAGCGATCATGCCATCACCCAGGATCGGCCAATGGGTGGAAAGGCAGGCTGCCTTACTATACACCTCCGGAAATTCGCAAAGCATATAAAGTGAGATCATCCCTCCCATGCTTGATCCCATCAGGGCAGTTTGCTCCATTTCTGGCAGTGTTCGATAATGGCTGTCAATTACCGGTTTCACTGTTTCCACCATCCAGTGAATGAAGGTTTCCGATTTTTCTCTTTTTGCATCGCTCGCCTTAGTGACGGATCCAGATTCAAACG
>DHUW01000077.1 GCA_002409365.1 Anaerolineaceae bacterium UBA5224
GCGGGTGGTTCTGATTTGGAAAGGTCTCCTGACCTCGAAAAAACGCAGGTATCTTTTCAAGGCAATAGGTCACGAGATTAAATCCTTTTTCTTTTTGTTTATGATTGAATGTGGGATTTTCACGGGTAATCCGGCCATCCGTTTAAATCGAAAACCGTAAAGCTTTGTGTGATTTATAGATAAACCCTATTGATATCCTAAAATATTATAGATATACTATTAATGGTTACTTCTACCCATCCTCTCGTGTCTTAGACACCTAAGTCCAAATTGATTGGTACCCATTCAGGTCAGGCAGCATTTTGGATGCTGTGCCTGGCAATATTTGTACCATCACACAAGCAGAAAGGCGTGTGTGAAAATGGCCACTATTGATTTCCCTATCGAATTTGAGAAAAAGCCGGAGCGGGAACTGGACCTGGTTGTCCACATCTTTGACTCCGCTGGAAAATTGCTAAAATCTGCCAAGGTAAAGGGCGACAAAGCCAGCCTTCCCGTGGAAGTACTGAAAAATAAGGACATTAAAGTTCTTGTTTCACCTCCACTTCCCAGCAAAAAAAAGCCCACGCTGGAAAACCTGAGGGCATCTGATGCTTATGAACCGCGCTTTGATTTTGACCCAGCGAAAGAAAAATTCAAGTTGTATCCCATACCTGTTGAAAAGGTAAAGCTTTGGCTGCTTTGCCCCTGTGTGGTAAAGGGAAAAGTGGTGCGACCAATTGTTATCAATGGGACTGTAGTTTATAAACCCGTTAATGGAGCAAAAGTCCATATTTGCGAGGTCGACAAACTCTACCTTCTCATCCCGCACCTGCCCAAGGATGTTCTTTTCCGTTTCCGCGATGAATTGATCAAGGATTGGAAGAAATACCGCCTCCTTCCCCATCCTCCCATAGTAAAGTTTCCCTGGCCATGGCCTCCTCCACCTCCAGAAACGTACCAACTTTTCCCGATGGATCACGAGATAAAGGAGTTGGAGAGTGAACGTGTAATTCCAATTGAGCTTCCTAATTACCAGAAAAGTGCTTTCAGCTACGGTACAAATTGGCTGAATCCCCAACCTGAGCCACCGCTACCTGAGTTTGTCATGCCCAGGGCATTTACCCAAATGGAGCAAGCCAAACTTGTCCGTAAATCAACGAGAACCCAGAAAGAAAAGGATCTGCCCCTGTTGATAGATACTATATCGGCTGATATTTCTGAACAACTGCAATCTGATTCGATCACTCAGGTAAGTTCTGCATTGTTGAAACTGCAGCCCATGATCCTTCCCTACCTCTGCTGGTGGCCCTGGCTGCATAAATACTTTTGCCTGTGCGACGAGATCGCTACTGTGATGACAGATTGTAATGGCTTTGAAACCACCATCTGGTACCGATGCGCAGGAGACAAGCCAGATTTGTATTTCTGGGTGGAGTATCCCATCGCTGGTATTTGGACAAAGGTCTACGAGCCCAAGCCTGTTTGTTGCCATGTACACTGGAACTATGAATGCGGTAAAGAAGTGTTGCTGCCGGTAGCTGACACAAGAGTGCCTTGGTGCGAAGTTCCACCCGATCTAGCAGGTCTGAAGGTGTTGGTGAAGACCATCGGTAACGGTCTGAGCATGAGTGAGATCAACAAAACACCTGGCGCTACCAAGGGCAAGACATCTGCTGGCGAACCGCTGGCTGGGTCACTTGAATTGCGACTGGATATGAGCAGAAGCAACCTGATCAGCATGGGCATTACCCAATATCGCTGGTCTTACACCAGGAAGACAAAGGGCAATGGCACAACTGTCGTGGCAGATACATGGCACACAATGTTGCACGAGGTCTATCGCCCTTATGAGGTGAAGGTCTTCAAACCATTGCCGGTGCCACACTTTGAGACCCAATACAAATATGAGAAGATGGGACCTTTTGGTACAGAAAATTTGTTCAAGATTCAACCCAGCAACCCAACTGTAGGTATTTGGTACGATTCCGTCATGAACGAGCATATCGACCTTGCCTGGGCCTACTTTGATACAAATTCATTGAGAGAGAATGATGGACTAACACCAGCAGCCGGTCAGTATGACATTAAGCTGGAGCTTTTTGATAGCAGCGGTAATCTGGTGAAATGGAACAATCCCTCTGGAACTGGGGCTAGTATCCAGGCATATATCACCGACAATCCTGCACCCTTTGTGCCACCTGTTGGGATGACCGAAACCCCTGCTCCTGCTGCCAATCTGATCAAAGATGGATCTGGTAACACCCTTGGATTTGTTTTGACCCTGTTTGTAGATAATAACCCCTGCGAAGCTGTGATCGATGATCCATATGTGGTTGAAAATCCCAGCGCTCTATCTGGTCCATGCGGGTTCCTTTTCTTCAATTCAGTCGCAACCTCAAAGGCTCATTTGCGTTTCCTTGCCCGGCAGGCGTTTGATAATGCCCTTTTCCATTTCCAGGTTGTCAAAGGAAGTTCTGGCGCCATAGCTGCGGCTACATTGAGTTGGATACCTGTTCATCCTGCGGTGGTCCCTGTGAACGGATTCGATCGTTCCCCAGACAGCCATTTCAGCAAAGATCTGAAGGTTACAGATCTGTTGAATGCCAATGGTTCAACTTGCTCTCAAGCTGCTTTTGCGATTACATTGGAAATCCATTCGACAGCTTACAACGGTTATACTCGGGCTTACTGGTTAGATGCCTGGGCTGTACCAAAGGCGTTTGCTTTAGCTCCCAAACCATGACTTCCCAACAAAATTGATAGCGATAGAAGTGATCAAAAAAAGAGAGGCTGCTGATTATCAGCAGCCTCATCTTATTGTTAGTTCCTGCTTTTAATCGAGTTAGCCCCTCTCACCGGTTTCCACAAACTTGACCAATTCACCAACACTCAACTCCTTGATTCCCAGCTTTTCAACAGTTCGACCTCTGCGACGGTAATCGGTTTCGTGGATGAAACAAGCCAGGTTGATGATGCTTTCAATACCATTAACCGATACGCCGTAAGTCTTCGCAAACGAAGCAATTGGCACAAGGCTCATCGGGATTTCTTCAGTGATATAGCGATGGTTGAGCGTGCCAGGAGCGCGGATGCCATAATAACCGGTTTGATTGTGCATGGCTTCGTGCAGGTCAGTGCCGGTTGCATTGTATGCCAGTTCCAGCCATTCCTGTGCTGTTCGTGCTTTCAAGCCAATGGCTGATGCAACTGTGACGCGTTCCCTGTCCAACACTTCCAAAACCTTGGCAACCGAGGGGGTCACGCCATCGACATAAAACTGGAAATCGCCGGAGGTTGCTTCGATCCAGCCAGCATTCAATAGCGCCAGGGCAGGATGAAAGATGGCACCCATGTTGTTGAGACCGGTTTGCAGCACGTTTTTCCCATGGATGAATTGCGGGAAAACTGGTCGGATTGCATCCAACACTTCGTCGGTACGAGTCGCGGGCAGGGCTGCCAGGGGTACGGCTTCTTTGATACGGAAGATGCGCGCCTGGCTTGGCCCCTCGGAGCGGCTGGCAAAAATGAAGGTTTCAGCCTCTGAAATGATCGGATTGGTTGTGCAATTCTCCTGTTCGAGGACATAGCGAAACTCCAGTGCTCCGCCGGTACGTCCGGGATTCAGAACCACGATATGGTCGTCCCGCAAAAAAGGAGCTGCCATCCGGGCGATATCGCTATGGGCGGTGGATGGCACCACGACCATCAAAATATCCGCTTCACGCAGCGCCTCTTCCATATTGTCGGTAACTTTGTAGATTTTTCCAAAACCACGGGGTTCGGTCGGGTTTTCCAGGTCGATTCCACCTCGCAGTCTGATAATTTCCACGCGGCTGGCGGTGCGGTTGAACATGGTCACCTGAACACCTAATAGTGCCAGGTAGGCAGCCATAGCTTTGCCACCGTTGCCCGCACCAATTACGGCATAACGATAATTTTTAACCATTGTTCCTCAATTCAGAAATTTTTCTAAACGTTCTTGTTCGGAGATAGGTTCTCCCTGCTCGTTCACTGCCTCACTCGCACCTTGAATGACGCGTGTGCTGATTTTGCCTGCAGCGAAGCGGTTATTTTTTAGTTGGGGTGCATCCAAGATGCCTAAGCTGACCGCTTTTGTCAGTGTTGGCGGGTCTATCAGCGGATCAGAAAGAACCTCAGCAGAAATATTTTTTATTGCCTGTAAGGTGATTTGGGCTTGCTCGATCAGGTGCTTTTTGCGAGCCTGGACTTTAGGATCAAAAGTCATATCAGGCTGCCCCGCCAAAGCGTTTTCTATACTGCGTCGGGCAGCCAGACTGGCAGCGATGACGTCTTCTGCGGTGGCAGCGTGATCAGCTTCGGTGTGACCGACAATGTGGATGATGTGCGGCTTCAAAGCCATCTGCAAGTAGATACTTGTTGCCAGGTGGGCGCGGGCAGCGTTGTCTTCCAAGGGGTAACTGAGCAAACCAGTGCGCGTCTGACGCCAGATATGGAAATTTTCATCTTCCAAAGGTGCGATCATCTCCAGAATGGCGAGCATTTTTGCCAGGTCCATAGCGTCCGAAAGATTGGGTGGGCTGTTGAACATCAATTGGGCGATGTAATCTTTGACACCAAACCCCTTGGCGTTACAGGCAGAAAGGTAAGCGGATGTAACGTAAACCACGTCCGGCGCATCGCGCATACCCCAATGGTGGGGCTCGTTCAACTCGACCGGTATACCGCGCTCACCGTACCACGACATTACATTTTGGTGTTCCTGAATGGATTCTTCGAGCGTGAGGGGACCACGCCCGTCCATCAGGTTGAACCAGAAAAGCGGAATGGCACACCAGGCGATATTGATCGTTTCGACATACATTTCAGCAAGACGGATGAAATCGTCCGTGCCGGAGTAGGTGCGCATCAATGGGTAATTGCCGGTTTGGGATGCCTGGTAAAGCTGGTGGTAATCTTCTGCGCTGCGTACCGGCACGCCGCCAGCTCCAGTCGTGCGGGGATTCTGCCGCTCGGGGTGGAAGAAGTTTGCCTGTGCATCCTGGTCGATACCCAAAGAAATTACATCCAACGCTTTGGCTTCGGCGATTTGGCGAATACCTTCAATACTGGATTGCATAGATGGCAAACCAAAATGATGACGGAGAAGCGGATAAGGTGCCTTCCAACGAATGCGTTCGATCGTACTTTGGGGGTAACTGGACGCGTCTGAAGAAGATAGGTTTTCACCACGCAAATATGCCAAAACCTCTTCGCGACCCTGGCTCCCATCAAATATCTGGTCAAAAAAACCTTCCAGGGCTTCTGCTTTGCGACTCACAGGGGGAGTACCGCCGAAAGCGAAACGCACTCCCTGCTCGTGAAGGTCTGAAGCCGCTTCCGCAAATTCCGCCAAAAGACGTTCGCCGGTTTCGGGTGTCAGACGGTACGAAACACCAACCAGGTCCGCTTTTTCGCGGCGGGCTACCTCGAGAAAAGTCTCAATCGGAACGGCAGGACCGAGAAAGATTGTTCTCCAGCCTGCTGATTCAGCCAGCCGAAGGAAATTACTTACCCCGGCAACATGGACACATTCCCCCAAGGCACCAGCAACTACAGTTTTCATATTTACTCCAGTTTCTGAATGGAATGGTGATTGCCCGGAAGTTCATGGGCATGCTGTTGGTCTGACAGCTACAAAATGTGGATTAAGTTTACCCGAAATGGATCGAGTTCGATTTTGTGTAGAAAAGATTCCAGAAAATCGTGAAATCTCGTGTATTGTTGGCTATAATGACGAAAAATGGACGAGAAAAAGGATAAGCCGTGACAACAACCCTGATCATTGTAGATATGCAAAACGATTTTCTTCCGGGAGGGGCGCTGGCAGTTGCTGGCGGAGATGAGATCATCGATGAAATCAACCGCCTGTCGAAAGGTTATGACCTGGTTGTCGCCACCCAAGACTGGCACCCGCGCCATCACGGGAGCTTTGCCTCACAACATGAAGGCGCCCGGTTGTACGAGATGGGCGAACTGGCAGGCATGCCCCAGGTGATGTGGCCAGACCACTGTATACAAGGCACACTCGGTGCCGAACTGACCAGGGACCTTGCCCAGGAGCAAGTAGAAGCCATATTCCGGAAAGGGATGAATCCGGATATCGACAGTTATAGTGCCTTTTTTGACAATGGTCATTTGAAAGCAACCGGGCTCGAAGGTTATCTCAAAGGCCGCGGTGTGACCGAAGTTTATATTGCCGGACTGGCTGCAGACTTTTGTGTTTGGTACACAGCCAAAGACGCGATCGCACTTGGTTTTGATGCGGCGATCATGCAGGATGCCGTCAAGGCAATCAACCCGGATAATTTTGAGAAGATCAAACAGGAATTTGTGGAAATAGGCGGAAGATTGCTTTAAAGCAGCAGTTTTCCGCCCCCTTCTTGGAGGAGGGAGGGGGGTGAAAGACTATGATTGCACTTCCATCCCCGTCAAGAGGGTGATCTGGTGACAGACCACGCTGTCTTATGTCAGATTGAAATCTCCACGCTTAATTTATCCAGATGTAAAGCATATTACTTGACAATGTAAATCAAATGCTTTATTATTGCGTTGATAGGAGCGATTTATGGAGGCAAAAATGGATTATACAAAGAACGACGATGTAAGTGTTAGCTTCAGAATTGATCGAGGTCTCAAGGAACAGGCTTCAAAACTGTTTTCTGAATTAGGGCTCAACATGTCTTCCGCTATCCAGGTTTTTTTTAGGCAGAGCGTTAGGGAAGGTGGGTTACCTTTTGACGTCACCACGAAAGTGCCTTCAAAGACGACTATAGCTGCTTTACTCGAAGCAGAACGCATCTCACAAGACCCGAATCATCCTTCTTATACTGACATGCAGGACCTTCTGGATGCTTTGAAATCATGAAGTACTCGGTTAAGTTCACGAGTCAGTTTAAAAAGGATTTGAAACTTGCTAAAAGACGGGGCTTGGATGAGACAAAATTTGTCAATGTGCTTGAAATACTTACTGATGGTGAATGTCTACCGGAGCAATATCATGACCACGCTTTGAGTGGGGTTTGGTCCAAACATCGGGAGTGTCATATCGAGCCCGATTGGTTGTTAATCTACTTTCTGGTTGAAGACACTCTGATATTAACTCTGGTGAGAACTGGAAGCCATAGCGATCTGTTTACGTAAGCACTATGTAAATGAATTCTGTAAGTATGTCCTAATTGGGAGCAAATTGAGTTGACTCCTCTTTCCACATCCAAAAAATCTTGTCGCTGCAAAGCACAAAGCCCAGTTTCTTCTGTAAGTGCATCGAAATTTCGTTGCCCACAACTACATGACCATAAGGCAATTCGCCCATAGCGAGCAGTTTGGCGATCAGAGCTCTCTCAAGGCGTTCACCCCAACCTTGGCGGCGATACTTGGGAAGTACTTCCAGCATACCCATGGAATGGTCTTCATGCAGTCCAATGAAGGCAAACAGCTGACCTTTATCCCGTAAGCCAAACATTCGCTCTTCGCTGATCGCCAGTTTGATTTCTTCGGGACTCAAACGGTGATAATGCTTAAGAACGAAGCCGGCGTCTTCAGGGCGAAGCGGCTCGAGTTCCAGGTCGGAATCGATGGTAGAGTATGGGTAATAGAGCTGATCGCATTCCAGGATTCCGTGCAGTTTGAAATGCGCAGCGACTGCTGCGGCTCCCTTGCTGCCGCAGACTAAGGCCAGATCGGGTCTTGGGCGATCTTTGACTAATTCGAGCGGGTTGGAGCCTGCCAGTAAGAGAAAATCGGGGTTGGGAAAGAGCAAAGCCACGCTGTCCTGGTTTACGCCAAGCAATTCAGCCCCATTCTGAAGGGCATTGATGATCGGGTAGTTCAGGTAGTAATCCTGATTCAGGAGACCAAAGGCATTTTGCATGCAAGATATTTTACATTAACCAGAAAAAAGTATAAGCGGATTGAAATACACAACCTGGCCTGCGAAAACCACATTCCTGTTGGAATCGTAAGGGCGGGTCCCAGACCCGCCCTATGATTGTGCCTTTAGGCAGTTGAGAA
>DHUW01000072.1:0-6369 GCA_002409365.1 Anaerolineaceae bacterium UBA5224
AACCCGCCCCTTTGACTTAATTTTTATGTAGAGAAAAGTATTTAGAACCAGTTTATCTCGCGCCTGGTTGGGCACATTCGTAGGCATCACCACGTAGAGTTTCAACTGCATGGTTCATGACCGGTAAAAACACTTCCAGGCACTCCACTGCAGCCTTGGGACTTCCAGGAAAATTGATGATCAATGTTTTCCCTCGAATTCCAGCAGTTGCACGAGACAGCATGGCGAAAGGAGTGATTTTCAAGCTACTCGCTCGGATCGCTTCAGCAATTCCCAGAGCTGGTCGCTCTACTACTGACATGGTCGCTTCAGGGGTATTATCCCTCGGAGCAAAACCAGTTCCGCCGGTAGTGAAAACGAGATCGAGTCCCTGATCGGAATAATCGATCAGTTTAGCTTTGATTTGCTCCGAATCATCTGGAACAATCTCCTGTATCGCTATCTGTGCCTTACCTGTCAGAGCTTCTGCCAGGGCTGGTCCGGACAGGTCCGCCCTTTCACCCGTTGAACCTTTATCACTTACAGTCAGTATGGCTACGCGAATTGTAGGAATAATTTTTATATCTTGTCCCACGGTGATCGTGCCTTCTCTGAGCACCTTGGCAAAGATGCCTTCTCTTGGCATCACGCAATCGCCTACCTGCTTGAAGACCTGGCAGTGACGATGGCATTCCTTACCAATCTGGGTTATCTCCAGCAGGGTCTTACCAATTTCAAGTCGGGTACCAATAGGTAGCGACCACAAATTGATGCCCTCGGTAGTGATATTTTCAGCAAAAATACCCGGTTTGAGCTCTACGCTGGCGCTGTTATGCATTTTGTCAAAACTACTCAAATCAAGAAGGCTCACCTGTCGGTGCCAATCACCTGCGTGGGCATCGCCCTCAATTCCCCAGCCGATTTTCAGATCAAGTTTTTCAACCGGATGTTTGATGGTACCTTTCTTCTCGCTAATGTTTACTGAAACGACCTTTGCCATTTAGCCTCCGATCCTACTCATGTTTCTGTATTCCAACAATACCTGGTCGAAACAATGCTGCAGAGGTTTATCCTTGATCGCTTCACGCATAGCCTCTTTCAAAGCTTCTTTGCCATTCTCCAATGCCTCACGCAAGGAAATCTCAGCATCTCTGCCCAAACAGGTGCGCAGACAGCCATCGCTCATGATACGGATCCGGTTGCAATCGGCGCAAAAACGATGGGAAATCGGGCTGATAAAACCAACTCTGCCCAACGCCCCGGTATATGTGTAATCAGATGAGGGTTGACCATGCATACGGGGTGCGACCGGCACCAACCATGGTCTGGCTGCGATCAATTCCTGGTTATTCATGCGTAACTTGTCACTATCAGTGCCATTGCCAATGGGCATGTATTCAATGAAACGCACATCGATCTTATGTTTTGTAGTCAAGGCAATGAAATCGTCGACTTCGCCATCATTTACTCCACGCATGAGCACAACATTAATTTTGATCGGGTTGAAACCCGCCTCAATTGCTGCCTGGATACCATCCAGTACTTTCTGCAGGCTGCCACCAGTGATTTCTTTGAAGAGATCAGGCTTAAGGGTATCCATGCTGATGTTCAGGCGCGTCAGACCAGCAGCTCTCAGGTCCGGAGCAATTTCCGCCAGCATTTGGGCATTGGTGGTCATGGAAAGATCCTGCAAACCTGGCAGGCTGGCAATTCCGCTTACGATGTGCAGAATGTCTTTGCGAAGCAAAGGTTCACCGCCGGTCAGCCGAATACGGGTAATGCCCAATTCAACAGCAGCCTGTGCGAGTAATATGAATTCTTCCGCGCTGAGTTCCTTGGCCTTCGGGCAATAACCTTCATCAACGCGGCAGTAGGCACAACGCAAAGTACAACGCTCAGTTAAAGATAGGCGCAAATAATCAATTTGCCTTCCAAAATTATCTTTCAAATTACCAGTTCCTCACGGTTGAACTCCCCTGATCGTCCACCACTCTTTCTTTCAAGTTTAATTTCACCGATGATCATCGCACGATCAACTGCTTTACACATATCATAAATGGTAAGAGCTGCTACGCTAACTGCCGTCAGTGCTTCCATCTCGACACCTGTATTGTAAGTTGTTTTCGTTTCGGCAATGATTTTCACAGTTGATTCATCGTCAAATTGAAAATCTATTTTAACCGACGTCAGTGGCAATGGATGGCAAAGTGGTATTAAATCAGATGTTTTCTTGGCTGCCATGATGCCAGCCACACGGGCCACTGCCAGCACATCACCCTTTTTCACCTCACCCGAGCGGATCAACTGAAGCGTTTCTGGCTGCATCTTGACTACCCCAGAGGCTACAGCTACGCGCTCTGTCACCGATTTTTGACTAATATCTACCATGATCGCGCGACCTTCTTCGTCCACATGAGTCAATTTCATAGAATCACCTCTCCCGGATCATTGAGCCGATAGCCGCCCAATTTTTCAAGCCGCTTCGCAAATGCGTCGCTGCGCAAGACTTCCAACAAGTGTATGTACTCAGGATGGTCAAGTGTTTTTTCGGAGACCAGCAAGTCATACTGCTCCCAGATCAATGGGATGAAATCCAGGTCGTAGATCTTTGCGGCTGCCAGGATGCCCATTCCGGCATCGGCAGTTCCACTGGCGACAGCGGCTGCGACAGCCGTGTGCGTGATCTCTTCGCGGTCATAACCTTTGATCTGCCCTGGTTCGAGCCCGTTCTGCTTCAACAGGTAATCGAGCAATATCCGCGTACCGGAACCTTTTTGACGATTAACGTAATTCACTCGAGCCAGGTCAGCTATCGACTTGATCTCCAAGGGATTACCTTTGGTGACCATCAAACCCTGGCTGCGAAAGACCGAGCTGATCAATCTGACACCGCCATCACGGAAGTAACGTCTGACATAACTTTTATTGTATTCGCCGGTTTCTTCATCGAGTAAATGGGTGCCGCCCAGGTGGGACTCACCCCGCTTAAGGGCCATCAAGCCACCCAGGCTGCCGACATGTGAAGATACCACCTGGCTGTCAGGCCATTTCATTTTCATCAGGTCAATCAACTCGTCGATCAGCGGGTCGTGGCTACCCGTGATAACCAATGTTTTGTTAATATCTTTCAAGTTCCTTACCAAATTCACCGGCACCGTTTCTCCGGCCTCATAACCTTCTGTGTTTTGAGGAACCTCAATAATACCATCTGCTTTTACAAAAGAGCTGACTACGCCTGCTCCGCGATTAAGCGGAATGGCTACTAACTTCCCATTGACGTTGCCAATCCTGGCTCGGATAAATTCCAAGTATTTTAAGGAAGACGTCAGTCGTCGTGAAACAGTAGCCTCAACCATGGGTTTCTCTTCGTCAATTTTCTTCAGCATAAGGTTCATCGCCGGGTGCACAATCTCTTCCATCACTAAAATGGCTGAGACCGGATAGCCAGGTAAACCTACCAAGGGAATTACTTTCGCATCTCTTTGTGTAGCTCCAAGAACCACGGGTTTGCCTGGCCGGATGGCAACGCCATGCAAGATCACTTCACCATTCTGAGCTATGGCATCGACAGAAAAGTCCTTTTTTCCAGCGGAAGAGCCAGCATTCAGCAACACAAAATCGCATTCCTCGGCTGCTTTCCTGACCGCTCCAGAGATCAATATTTGCTGATCCCTGACAATTGGGTAAACGATTGATTCACAGCCCCAGTCTTCGAGCATGCCTTCGATGATTGTGGAATTGAACTCAATGATGGAACCTTGCTGGGGGTCGGTCTGAGGTGAAACCAGTTCGTTGCCAGTTGGAATCACACCGACCAGCGGTTTTTTGATGACCTCGAGGTTCAAAACACCAGCGGCAAGCATGGCACCCTGAATGGCAGGAGTGATTTCGGTGTAACTGGGAACGATCATATCGCCTTGAGCAATGTCCTCGCCGATCTGCCGGATGTGCTGCCAGGGCACTGCTGCAATGAAGAGTTCTACTGCTCCATTTTCAGCTTCGATCACATCTTCCACCATCACGACTGCGTCACAATTTGCAGGTAATGGATCGCCAGTATTCACCCAGCGGAATTGACCTTGCTGCAGAGTGACTGGGCGTGTTTCGGTGGCACCGAAGGTCAGGCTGGCATCCAGGGCAATGCCATCCATCGCGCAAGAGTTGTAATGCGGCGCGCTGATGTGGGCGTAAACTGCTTCAGCCGCAATGCGATGGTTTGCTTCTACCGTTTTGATGGTTTCGGATTCAGGGCACAGCCCTCTTGAAATCAATACCTCGAGAAACTGACTGCGTGCTTGCGCAAGCGGAACATTGCTTAAGTATTTGAATGCCATCTCGCCTCACAATGGAATGATATTGACCAAATCACCAGCAGCCAGTCCTTCCCGGTCCCGTGGGATCAGGAAATAACCATTGGCTTTGGATACAGTTGAGATCAGCCCGGATTTTGAAGGGACCGGGGTTGCCTGGTCGCCTTCCAACCGCACCAGAATCACCTCTTCGCGCCCATGATTGGAAGGAACCGCGCGGGTCAGATTTGCTTTTATTTGATGTTGTTCAGATCGGTTGTTGGATAGTGAAAAGAGCAACGGTTTAACCAAGGAGTGGAACATGAAGAATGCCGCCACCGGATTACCGGGAAGACCAAAAACAGGCTTTCCGTCGATTTTACCGATGATGGTCGGTTTGCCTGGTTTGATGGCAATGCCGTGCACGAAAATCTCACCCAGTTCTTCGATCAGAATTGGTAGATTGTCGTGCTCACCCACCGAAGTTCCGCCTGAAACCATCAGGACATCGGCTGTTTTGAGCGCATTCGTCACTGCATCTCGAAGCAGGTCGCGATTGTCTTTGACGATTTCGTGAGTCTGGGTTACTGCGCCGGCTTGCTCTACCATTGCTGCGAGCATGGGAGTATTCACGTCGCGGATTTTACCCGGCATGAGCTCACTGCCAGCTGACACCAGTTCATCACCTGTGGAAATGATAGACACCTGAGGTCGCTTGAAAACTTCGAGGCTGGTCATACCCATGGATGCCAGTGTGCCAATATCGGCGGGGTTGAGTTGTTTGCCAACTGGCAAAATCTGATCACCAGGCTGCAGGTCTTCACCTTTGAAAATCATGTTCGCGCCTGGGGCAACTGGCTTGACAAAGGCAAAATCCCCAGCGCCAAAATCCTCCACGAATTCGATCATTACCATTGCGTCCGCGCCAACCGGTAAGGCACCGCCCGTGGGGACGTAAAAACACTCGCCAGTTTGAAGTCTGTGCGCAGGCATTGTGCCCATCTGGCTCTCACCGGCTTTGCGCAGTATGGCGGGAATTGAGTCGGAACAACCCTGCAAGTCGCGGCTGATCACAGCATAACCATCAACCGTGGAACGGTCGAAAGCAGGCACAAACTCGTCAGATATGATATTTTTTGCCAGGAAACGACCAATAGCATTATTGAGTATCGTTGATTCTAAGCTCAATCTCAAGTGACCAAATTGGCTCTGAACAATACTCTTAGCATCAGAAAGTGAGATTACTTTAAACATTGACTTGTATTGTACTCAATTTATTAGTAAAGGTGAAGTTGTCCCGAATTAATCTTCTGTTTGAATCAGGGTTGAGGTCTTCTACTACCAAAAAAAGATAATGCAATCCTTATTGTGGTTCAATTCACAGCACCCGCCCCCCTCTCATCGGCCCTTGGGTATCAGCATACGAAAAAATCTTTACCCCCAATGGGAAGAACCTCGCAGAGTCCGCTTTACGTGGCAAAAGAAACTCAGGATTTCAGAAATTCCTTCTCACTCATAATTTATTGTGGCTACGCGCATCTATGGATCAGTGCAGGATGCAGATCATACTACACGACGGCACACGCACCTTCATCGAGACCCACCCCCTTAATCCCCCTCCCAACGCTTCGCTGGAGGGGGTAAAAACACTTTCATGTACCCTCTCCATTAAAATCCATCACCGCTATTGTGGCTACGCGCAACAGGAGATGCCTGAACAGGAAAATTTACGAAAATTATGGCCTCAAGCTCAATATAGCTTATGAGCTCTTTGTCGAAATTTACCCTGATTTAGATTTTTACAATTATAATGAATAACTAATAAATCCAGATCTCAAAAGAGCGAGGTACTTAATGAAGTCACGATTTATCCGAATTTTTGTTTCTTTACTTATAATTTCATTTTCTTTTCAAATTCTAACCCCTCCTGTACTTGGTATCGCACCTCAAAGCGACCCGACCATTCCAACAAACTCAGATTTGCTAGCAAAAACACAGGAAAAGGTTAACGAATTCAACTGCACTTCGGTAACAGATGTACCTCAACTTGAGTGTGAAGCCCTGATCGCGCTATACAACAGCACCAATGGCGCCGGCTGGA
>DHUW01000072.1:6593-7036 GCA_002409365.1 Anaerolineaceae bacterium UBA5224
TTATATTTACAATGGAAAAGTTACTCATTTAGAATTGGATGGTAACCGACTGAGTGGAAACCTCCCGCCTGAATTAGGCAATCTGACAAACCTGCAATGCCTCTGGTTAGAAGACAACCAACTTACCGGTTTGATCCCTCCAGAAATTGGTAATCTCAGTCAATTGGAAGAATTATGGTTGAACTCCAATAATCTCACCGGCGGTATTCCGTCTACATTTCGCTACTTATCGAATCTCACTAAACTCGACCTGTCAAGCAACCAGCTAACAAGTATTCCACCTGAATTGGGTAGACTACCCAATCTTAGGACTCTCTATCTTTCAAACAACCAGCTATCAAGCATCCCGTCTGATTTGGGTAATCTGACTAATCTTTGGTATCTCAATCTGACAAACAACCAGCTATCAAGCATCCCGTCTGAATTGGGTAATCTGACTAATC
>DHUW01000072.1:7267-14581 GCA_002409365.1 Anaerolineaceae bacterium UBA5224
AATTGGGTAATCTGACTAATCTTTCGGTTCTTAACTTAAGTTCAAACCAATTGTCAGGTGACATCCCTGCCTGGTTTGGTGATATGTCTAAATTGAGCAATCTCGATTTATCTTCCAACCGATACACTGGAAACATTCCAACTCAGTTGCGTAATATGAATGGGATCAATAGTTTAAATCTGAGCGCAAACCAGCTCACGGGCACCATCCCGGATGAACTTGGTGATTTGATTTATATTCTGTATCTCGACTTGTCCTCCAATCGATTAACGGGGAGTATCCCAGCCTGGTTTGAAAACTTTACCTGGCTTGAGAGCCTCTCATTGAGCTCCAACCTTTTTTCGGGCAATATACCGCCCGAGTTGGGCAATATGAGCTGGCTTTTTGTCCTGGACCTAAGTGACAATTACCTCATTGGTGATGTTCCGGCAAGTTTTACCCAACTTGCCACCTGTGGTCCTAATGACACTTACTATCCTTGTTCTGGAGAATATGGGCTGGATCTCGGTTATAACCGACTTAATGTGCCAGCCCCTGAGCCCCCGGCAGCTTTCCTGGATCTCTACGATCCGGATTGGTACCTGACGCAGGGTTTTGATAACCTTGGCTGGGCAATCTTTCTGCCATTGATGAATCGGTAGTTACAAACTGTGTTCTTAGCATTTGAAATTACTGAATGCGCAGTGCACGTTCCCTATATCTGAATGGAACGGCGTGGGCCGTCCCTGATCATTACAGCTACGGAACCCTTATACAGGGTAGACTGGTCGATGTCCAATCTGGAACCCCTACACAGGACAGGCGAGCAGTGTCCGTTCCGTACATAGACCTTGAGTTTCCCACTTTCGTCAAAAAGAGCAATCTCAACGAGGAAGAACAGGATTTCCAGGGCACTATAATGGGAACTCAGGTAAATTGTCGTAGTATCACTCTATTGTGGCTATGCGCATTAATTAAGTGTTTAGCCCACATCTGGTAATTTTTAAAAGTGGTGAAAACACAAAGGCGGCTTGAAGGCGGTAATAGGAATAATCCGGTCAAGGTCACGACGCCCTCAATCACGCCTTACGATGGCTACAGGTACATAACAAGAAATCTGAAAGTTATGAGCTATCAGCTATGAGCTATCAGCTTTAACTTACTCAAAAGCGATGATCAATTGGTAATGAGGTTGACCGCCGTTGTGGATCTCGATCTCCATGTCCGGGTAATCTTTGCGGACGACATCAGCCAAAACATTTGCCTGGGTCTGATTGAGGTCTTCACCATAGAAGAAGGTGACCCTTTCAACCTCATCCATGTTTGCTTTTTCAAGAAGCTGCTGGATGGCTTCCTCAATTGATAGTGCAGATGAGACCAATTGCCCATCATACAAGGCGATCACTTCACCCTTTTCCACCTGGACGCCGTCTATCTCGACCGAACGGGTAGCAATGGTGATATCCCCGGTATGGACTTCGTGGATGGCTTCGTTCATTGATTCTTCATTTTCTTCGAGGGTGCCTTCAGGATTGAGTCTGAGCATGGCTGCAAAGCCCTGGGGAGCATTACGGGTTGGGATAATCGCAATATGCTTGACACTGACTTTGGCTGCGTTTTGAGCAGCAAGAATAATGTTTTTATTATTAGGAAGAATAATTACTTTGTCGGTTGGTAAATTTTCAAAGGCAGCGACCAGTTCCTGGACACTGGGGTTCATGGTCTGACCGCCCTCGACAATTGCCGAGACGCCCAGACTGGCAAAAATCGATGACAGGCCTTTTCCAGGCGATACTGCCACAACGGCGATCTCCCCGGGTTGGACTGGGGTGAAGGTCAGCTCTTCTTCTTCTGCCTGGCGTTCGCTCACCTGGTCCTGCAGGTTTTCCATCATGATCTTTTTGACAACGCCCTGGGTTTCGGTGTAGCTGATCGGTTCAAAGCGTTTCGCCAGTTCAGTATGAATATGCATGCGGTAGATGCCATCGCCCTCACCAACCTGGATACTCGTGCCGATTTCGCCGAGGTCTTTATAATATTGTTCGAGTGAAAAAACTGGATTTGGGGCAAAATCGATAACGACTTCGTAATCCTGCCCTTCCTCAATAGTCTCCATGGCATTTGCCAGGTCGAGCTCTGCCAGTGGTTTCAAGGCTGCTCCGCTGGCATCCAGGGATTCGCCCTGGAGCATTCGCACCATGCCTTCAAAAATATAGAACAAGCCAGTGCCTCCTGAATCAACCACACCTGCTTGCTTAAGCACAGGCAGCAGTTCCGGTGTGTTTTTAACACTCACATCACCAGCTCTAACGATAGCGATGAGCATCTCGCTCAGGGTGGCATTGTTCCTGCCTGCTTCTTCGGCTGCGGCGGTCATATCTTTGATCACTGTCAAAATCGTGCCTTCAACGGGCTTGACCACACCCTTATAAGCGGTGTTGCGAGCTTCCTGCATGGCGCGCATGAGAAGATCGGGACCCATTGTCTCGTAGTGATCGAGCGCCCTTGAAAAACCACGCCAGATCTGTGATAGGATCACCCCAGAGTTTCCCCGGGCTCCCATCAGCGCGCCCTGGGCAAAAGCCCTGGCAGTCTCGCCTACGTTTTCTACACGTTTCTGATTAGCTTCATTGAAGGCTGCCTGCATGGTCAAAACCATGTTGGTACCAGTGTCGCCATCGGGAACCGGGAAAACGTTCAATGAGTTGACATATGCCTGGTTGGTCGTAAGCCAGATCATACCGGCTTCGAACAATAGCATTAAACCGGAGCCATTAACGGGGGATTGGAGCAGCAAATGGCGCTCTTGTTCATCGGGAAGGACATAATTAGTTTGATTCATTATTCACCTGGGCAGTTTTAATCCGGATTGCTCACTCTCAACCCCCGCACATGGACATCCACGCGCTTGACCGGAACTGCCATTGTTTTCTCCACTGCATATTTGACACTATCAGCCACTGAATCAGTGACTGACTTAATACGTAGCCCATATTCGATCACCAGGTTCAGCTCTATGCTGACACCGTCTTCTTCGGTCTTGACATTAACGCCAAAATCCGTATCTTTTTTGAAGAACCTGGAAACCGATTCGCCCACGTTACCTGGGATTAGACTGATCACACCATAGGATTGCAGGGCAGCATTGCGGGCGACCGTACGAATGGCTTGTGAAAGAATATAGATGCTTCCAAGTGGGTTCTCTTGTGTTGTCATTTTTAGGCTCTTTCTCCGAGATTCATCTTGATTATTTGAGAAATCTCTGGTAATATAAACGCTTGCGCGTGCAAACAGTTACGCGACAGACGATATTATAATGCAAGAAAGGTATTGAGATGGCAAAGTGCAGTTCGTGTGGAAAAACCACTACCTTCGGTCACAAT
Organism: Anaerolineaceae bacterium UBA5224; assembly: GCA_002409365.1. Taxonomy (GTDB): domain Bacteria; phylum Chloroflexota; class Anaerolineae; order Anaerolineales; family Anaerolineaceae; genus Mesolinea. Next base: position 10,630 of record DHUW01000072.1, read on the forward strand.
CGCAGTCACTCACTCGTCGCAACCCGACGTATGTTCCGCCCCAACCTCCAACAGGTCACTGTAATGGAAGATGGCAGGAAAGTTCGCAAAGTACTTTGCGCGCGCTGCATCAAAACCCTGACCAAGGCTTATCGCTAGTTTATCCACCTAAATCCAACATCAAAAAAAGTCGCCTGGCGGCTTTTTTGATTTTAATCCAGCACTGACCGCAATGCGGCAATACCTGCGGCAATGCCCTCCGGATGCCCAAACACAGCCGTGCCAGCGACGAAGCTCCTGGCACCGGCTTCATAGGCAAGCCTGATTGTTTCTGTCGTAATGCCGCCATCCACCTGGATGATCGCACCAAAATTGCATTCATTGATGATCCTCTGCACAATCGATATCTTTTCCAGGCTCATTGGAATAAATTTTTGTCCCCCGAACCCGGGGTTCACTGACATGACCAAAATCTGATCCACCAATTCTCCAAGGTTTCTAAAAGGAACCACGGGGGTTCCGGGATTGAAAGTAAGCCCGGCTTTGGCTCCCATCTCCCGGATGGTCTGAAGGGTGCGGTGAATATGAGGACAGGTTTCATAATGAACGGTAATCGTGACGGCACCGGCATCGATAAAGTTTTTCAAATGCTTTTCGGGTTCAACGATCATCAGGTGTACATCAATCGGCAAATCACAGGAATCTTTACAAGCCCTCACGATGTCCGGCCCAAAGGTAATATTGGGCACGAAGCGTCCATCCATGACATCTACATGAATTTCGTCTGCGCCGCCTTCTTGGGCAGCCCGCACTTGGGCACCCAGGTCTTTGAGGTCAGCTGAAAGGATGGAAGGAGAAATGATCGTTTTCATCGGCACCTCTCAAGGTTTGAGCATGATGTAAATGTAAAACCAGAACGGGATCAGGCCAACCAGCAACAGACTGGCGAGGATGCCAAGTGCCCAGGTTTTCCAATCGATCGGAGCATCTTCCTCCGTATCGTCATAGTAGTAATCATTTGTATCATCTACAAGGATTTTCTGAGGAATATCCGCTTGGGGTATGAAGATTGCCGGTGTTTGTTGAGGCGCTGGTTCCAGTTTTTCACCGTTTCTTACTGGCTGAACGATGCGCGAACCCTGGAAGGTATCATGAAGGAAAGCCTTACTTTGATTCACATCAGCACCAGTATCGTACAACCCAAGCAGCAACCTGCCCAATTGATCAGCCGTGCGATAACGGGAGCTGGGTTCTTTAGACAGGACTTTCAAGATAATCTCTTCCAGTGCTGAAGGGATACCGCTGTTGTAATAGCGCGGTGCGACGGGTTTATCTTCGCGGTGCATGCGTGCCAATTCAGTAGCATCTGAAGCGACAAAGGGCAAACGACCAGTGACCATTTCATAAAGGATCACACCCAGAGAATAAACATCTGATGCCGGTGAAGGGGGTCGGCCGCTGGCTTGTTCCGGTGAAAAATAATGGGGTGAACCCCAAACGACTTCGCTATGTTCATCCGGAGAAATGGTTGAAAGTGCCCTTGCGATACCAAAATCGGTCACCTTAAGGCGACCTTCAGGGGTAACCAACATATTATGGGGTTTGATATCACAATGTACCAATCCAGCACGGTGGGCATAACCGATCCCACCGCAAGCCTGGATCATCAACTCTAATGCCTCGCTGACTGTAAAACGCTCCTTCTGTTTGATCAGCGATTTAAGATCAGTACCTGGCATGTATTCCATAACGATAAAAAGATGCCCCTGGTCCAGACCAAAATCATGCACGGTAACGATGTTCGGGTGCGAGAGGTTGGCGGCTGCCCGGGCTTCCTGGCGGAAACGCTCACGGAAAGCCGGATCTTTGGAGAAGTCTTCACGCAGCACCTTGACAGCCACACTTCGTTCCAGCATCAGGTCCCTGGCTTTGTAGACCACAGCCATACCGCCAGTACCCAAAGTATCCTGTAATTGGTAGCGATCGTTAAGCAGGCTGGGCATCTCCATAGCGGTGATTATAATGCAAATCCTCCCGCCAACGATTGTATGAAATCTATCCGCAATTCAAGAAAAAGTATAAAGACATTAGTCAGAAAGTTTGAAGGATCAGGCTGGTTTTTGTATAAGCAATTTCCAAAATCAAGGGTGAAATCCCTTGCGTTTTCGGGTTAAAAGACCTATAATGTGGTTAAGTTTGTCATAAAGTGTCAGCAAGTGTCACAAAACCTAAAAATGGAGCGCCAAAAGGGGCGCTTCGGTGCTTAAAAAAGGGATTAGAACAAATGTTTTATGGCAGGTCAGCATACAGCATGGATAAGAAGGGCAGAATGACAGTCCCTTCCAAGTACAGGGACGAAACCCCTGATGGTGTTGTTGTTACCAAAGGTTTGGATAACAACCTGATCGCCTATGCGAAAGCGGACTTCGATATCTTTGCTGAGTCCATGAATAGCATCTCCATCACCGACCCTAATCTGCGTTCTTTTAGGCGCGAAATTTTAGGGAATTCAGCAGAACTGACTTATGACTCTGCCGGACGCATCCTCATCCCGCTCCACTTGCGGAAGTTGGCAGGGATCGAGGAAAATGTGATGATCGTTGGAGCCGGGCAATATTTTGAGATCTGGGATGCAGATCGCCTTGAAAATTTTGAGGCGAACAGCGACCCGAAGGCTCAAGCCAATGCCTGGGCTTCGCTGAACATCACCACAACAAGAGGAAATTGATGGACGCGGTGCCTTCGGCTCCCCAGCCCCACCGCCCAGTACTTTACCAAGAAACAATTGAATATCTGGCTCCAAGCAGCTCAGGACGTTATTTGGATTGCACAGCAGGTGCCGGGGGGCATTCTTTCGGAATTCTGGAATCATCTTCCCCCGATGGGCAACTTATCGCCATCGATCTCGACCCTACAGCGATCCAACTTACGACCGAAACCCTCAGCCCTTTCGGCGAGCGTGCCACAGTCGTTCATGACAGTTATTTGAACTCGGCGAGAATCTTGCAACGAAAAGGCTGGGACAAAGTTGACGGAATCGTTCTGGACCTGGGTGTTTCTTCCATGCAGTTGGACCAGGTTGAACGCGGTTTCTCATTTCGTGCGGAGGCTCCCCTGGACATGCGTTTCGACCCCACCCGAGGTCAAACTGCAGCAGACCTGGTGAACAATCTCGACGAAAAGGAACTGGCAGACCTGATCTGGCGATACGGAGAGGAAAGATTCTCCCGCCGAATTGCCCGCAAGATCGTCCAGAAACGACCTGTTCTGACCACCACACAGTTGGCGGAAGCGGTGCGTTCAGCGTTTGGAGGGGCACATAGCAGGATAGACCCAGCTACGCGCACCTTTCAAGCGATCCGAATCGCAGTCAACGATGAGTTACGAACGATTGAAGAGGCAATCCCGAGCCTGATTGAACTTTTAAATTCGAAAGGTCGCCTGGCGGTCATCAGTTTCCATTCACTGGAAGATCGCATTGTAAAGCAAGCCTTTCGCAGAGAAAGTACAGATTGTATATGTCCACCAGAGCAACCCATTTGTACTTGTGGGCATATAGCCAGCATCAAAGTTCTCACTCCCCGCCCCATAAGTCCTTCAGAGAAGGAGGTCGAGGAGAATCCGAGAGCTCGCAGTGCAAAGCTTAGAGTAGCTGAAAAGATATAGGAAAGAACGTTAGTGCGGAAATGAAAAAAGATATGCTCCAAGCCTACAAACAAGCTCCCTGGCGAACCCAGGTCCAATGGGTTGGAATTTTCCTCCTGGTCGTAGTTGCAGTCGCAACAATTGCAGGGCTATATTTGTATATCAGCGGTCGTTCAGCAGCGACTGGGCGGCGAATCCAAAACCTGGAAAGTGAATTAGCGTCCTTGCAAAGACAAAACAATGATCTCGAAACCCAATTGGGCGAGATCCAGTCTGAACGTTCGCTGGCTGAACGCATCAAATCAATGAAGATGCGCCCGTTGACCCC
>DHUW01000072.1:14797-15347 GCA_002409365.1 Anaerolineaceae bacterium UBA5224
CTGGCTCCTCCTCCAGCCGCCAAGGAAGAAAACACACCTGTGTTACTGCCTGAGTTTACCGACACCTTCCTGGAATGGCTCTCGTCCAAATTGCGGTCGGGAATCCAAAACCCCACACCCACAAGTGAGGTGCAGCCATGAGTGAAAAAATCAAGAATCGCTTCTTGATCATTTGTGTGATTTGCTCGGCTGTGGCAGCCATCATTGGAATTCAAATGATCAGAATTCAAAGCACAAAAGCCGCTCAACAATTGCTGGATGCCAGTGTCAATTACCAGGGCGAGAGCCGGGTGATTTATCCAGATCGTGGTAATATCTACGATTCTAAAGGACGATTATTGGCAGGAAACGAAACATCATACGAAGTCGCGCTGGATCTGAACAGCGTCACCCAACCTGAAACAATTGCAAGCATTGCAGCCAGTGTGCTCGGGCTCGATTACACCCAGGTGCTTGACTATGCGCAGACGCCTCCGGGCAACGGCAACCCATATTATCAAGTGCTGGATGACTTCGTAAGCCAGGACAAGATTATTGAGTTGGAAACTAT
>DHUW01000072.1:15615-29381 GCA_002409365.1 Anaerolineaceae bacterium UBA5224
GACGCTGGCTTCCAATATTCTTGGTTTCTATAGCTACCTCGACAGAACTGGTGGTGAGGGATATTTCGGTCTGGAAGAAGCCTACAACTCGCAGCTTGCTGGAACCCCGCAGGAAGTCTATTTCGTCTACGACCCCCAGCGATTGACTACTGTCGAAGAAGTTCCTCCAGGTGTAACCCTCGTGCTGACACTGGATCGCGAAATCCAGGCAATGACAGAGAAACAGCTTGACGAAGCCATCGAGTGGTCTGGGGCTGAAGGTGGCACCATCATTGTTTATAACCCAGAAGACGGTGCAGTGATTTCAATGGCAACTACCCCCCGCCTCGATCCCAATAAGTACTGGGAATACAGCGATCTTTTCCCCAATCCAGCCCCATACAACGCTGCTATCAGCAAGACTTATGAACCTGGTTCTGTCTTCAAGGTCTTGACCGTTGCTGCAGCACTGGATTCGGGCTTGGTAGACCCTGACACACATTTCCAGGATACTGGGGCATTTAATATCGGTGGATCCACAATCTATAACTGGAACATGGGTGCCTGGGGCGACGTTGACATGACTGAGTGTCTCCAATACTCATTGAACGTTTGTATGAGCTGGCTCTCGACCGAAATGGGTGCTGACACCTTCTATACTTATCTGAAAAACTTCGGGCTCGACCGCAAAACCGGTATAGATCTCGCCGGTGAGAACAACTGGCCTATGAAACTGCCTGGTGATAACCTCTGGTACGAGGTCGACCTTGCAACCAACAGCTTTGGGCAAGGCATTTCGGTTACCCCAATCCAGATGGCCATGGCAATCGGCTCTGTGGCGAACGATGGTCGCATGATGGCTCCCCATTTGGTGAAAGCGATGATCATCGACGGAAAACAATATGATGTTGATCCTGTGGTGGTTGGCACTCCGATTAAAGCAGAGACCGCTCAAACCCTGACCGGCATGCTGGTCAACTCGCTTGAAAACGAAGCCTCCAGCGCACTGGTGGAAGGTTACACCGTAGCCGGCAAAACCGGTACCGGTGAAATCGCAACCCCCCTTGGTTATTCTTCCTCGGAAACGAACACTTCATTCGTTGGCTGGGGTCCGGCTGAAGATCCGAAATTCCTGGTTTATATCTGGCTCGAAAAACCATCGATCTCGATCTGGGGCTCTGAAGTTGCCGCACCGGTTTTTTCAGAACTGGTCAGCAAACTGGTCGTTTTAATGGATATTCCTCCTGACAGTGTTCGGCTGGCAGGTGGCAATTTGGTTACAGGAAAGTAAGGATCAAGATAAAGCAATGTTGACAATTGGTAAAGTACTACGCGCTCTCGGGAAGGATACTAATCCCCGTAACTGCCAGGAGGTAGTGACGGGTGGATGTATCGATTCGCGCCAGGCTACCCAAGGCAGTCTCTTTGTCGCTTTGGCTGGCGAACAAACCGACGGTCACCTTTATGTTGATCAGGCTTTTGAGGGCGGTGCAGTGCTGGCGCTGGTGGAACATCAAATCGATAGCGCCTACCATGTTTTTCAACTGGACGAGATTCCAGACTGTCTGGGCAAACTGCCTTTTTCGGTAATTGTGCCCAATACATTGGCAGCCCTGCAAACGGTGGCTGCCTGGTGGCGGGCGCAGTTTGATATTCCGGTCATCGGCGTCACCGGCAGCGTAGGCAAATCATCAACTAAAGAAGCAATGTCTGCCCTGCTCGGCTACAAATTCAGAGTGCTCAAAAACAAGGGCAACATGAATAACGAAATCGGCTTGCCGCTTACGTTGCTTTCGCTCAACGAAAACCACCAGGCGGCTGTATTGGAGATGGGTTTTTATGTTCCGGGTGAGATCAAGCTGCTCTGCAAGATTGCCAAACCCCGCATTGGCGTGGTAACCAACATCGGAACCGTGCATGCTGAACGCGCTGGCAATATTGAAACGATTGCCAGGGGTAAATCAGAACTGGTCCAGGCTCTGCCTGCTGAAGGGTTGGCAGTTTTGAACAATGATGACCTACTCGTCCGAGCCATGGCAGACAATACTTCAGTACGAATTCTTACTTACGGCACCAACCCCGAAGCTGACTTATGGGCTGACAAAATCCAATCCAAAGGACTGGAAGGCATCAGCTTTATTGCCCATTACGCAGGGCAGAGCCACCCAATCACCTCCGAATTGCTTGGCAAACATTCCGTTTACAACCTGCTCAGTTCAATTGCAGTCGCACTCGAACTTGGTTTCAGTTGGATTGATATTGAAGAAGCCTTACGAACTCAGGAAATGGTTCAACGTATTCGGATTCTCACAAGTCATACCAACGCTTTGGTCCTCGATGACAGCTACAATGCCTCCCCTTCATCGACGGTTGCTGCTCTCGATCTACTCGACGAAATGGAAGGCGAAAAAATCGCCGTTCTCGGGGATATGCTTGAGCTCGGCCAGTACGAGACCGAAGGTCACCAACAGGTCGGACGTAAGGCTGCTCATGTGGCACAAAAAATCGTCCTGGTAGGACCCCTCAGCTTGTTGACGCGTGATGCTATTCTGGACACTGGTTTTCCAGAGGACAAAGTACGCTGGTTCACAAACTCAGAAGAAGCAGCTCAATTTCTTCAGGAAAATTTGAAAGCAGGTCAGGTGGTGTTGGTGAAAGGTTCGCATGGCATGAGAATGGACAAAATTATCGCTGCTTTGGAGGAGAAAATCTAATGAGTGGATTCTCTTTGGCTATCGCCATTAGCGGTATCAGTTTCCTGCTTTCAATCATATGGGGTGAGCCATTTATCAAACTCCTTACGAAGTTCAATATTGGCAAACTGATCAAAGAAGACCAACCCGCTTCCCACCGTAAGAAGGCGGACACCCCCACTATGGGCGGTTTTATGTTCCTGGTGCCGATCACGCTTCTCACTGTCATCTTGAATGCGGTTTCTCTCTTTGGCTCCAAGCTGATCGGTTCATCCATCCTGGTTCCCCTCACCACGCTATGGGCTTTTGCGATCATCGGTGCAATCGATGACTGGGAAGGCATTCGGGGTTCCCGCAGAGGTCTTGGGATGTCCGCCCGTACCAAGTTCATTTTGCAGGTGATTGTCGCTGTTGTTCTGGCTTATGGCATGAAGGAGTTCCTGCAGGTACCGCATTTGTTCTGGCCGGCATCTGAAGCACCGCTGAATTTCGGTTGGTGGTACATACCCCTCGCAGTGGTGGTCATCGTTGGTATGGCAAATGCTGTGAATTTTACCGATGGTATCGATGGTCTTGCCAGCATCATCTCAATGGTCATGTTTGGGATCTACGGCATCATCACCATGATGCAAGGGCAGGTCTACCTGGGGCGTTTCTGCTTCTGTGTGGTTGGTGCCCTGGCTGGATTTCTATGGTTCAACTGTAACCCGGCTCGCCTCTTCATGGGAGATGCCGGCTCGCAGGCACTCGGGGCAAGCCTGGCAGTAGTCGCTCTCATGTCAGGTCGCTGGCTCTTTTTGCCCCTGATTGCCATCATCCCGGCTGCCGAACTGCTCAGTGTCATCATCCAGGTGTCCTACTTCAAGATCACCAAGGGCAAGCGTGTTTTCAAACGCACACCGATCCATCATCATTTTGAAGAAATCTACTGGACTGAAAACCAGATCGTGATCCGCTTCTATATTATTGAACTGGTTGGTGCAATGCTCGGGCTCAGCCTGACATTTATAAGGTAATTATGAAAAACTATTCTGGAAAAAAGATCGTCATCATCGGAGCCGCCCGGCAGGGCAAAGCTCTTGCCCGCTTCTTCACCAAACGTGGCGCCGAAGTTGTGCTCACTGACTCTCGTCCCAAAGAACAACTCGGCAGTGAATTGAGTGAACTCGAAAATCTGCCAGTCAAACTCGACCTCGGTGGTCACCACACTGATGTACTGGGTGGAGCTGACCTGCTGTGTATTTCAGGCGGTGTGCCTCTCACAATCCCTTTCATCCAGGAAGCATTGATTCAGCACATCCCGCTCAGCAACGATTCTCAAATTTTCCTTGAAGAATGCCCCTGCATGGTGGCTGGCATAACTGGTTCTGCAGGTAAGAGCACCACGACAGCCCTGGTTGGCTTGATGGCAAAAACTACATTTGAAATGAAGTCCACTCGTCAAAAAGCCTGGATTGGCGGCAATATTGGCAACCCATTGATCGATTATCTCGATGAGATCAAGGAAGATGACCTGGCAATTATGGAATTATCCAGCTTCCAGCTGGAGCTGATGAATAAATCACCCCAGGTAGCTGCTGTACTCAACATTACGCCCAACCATTTGGATCGCCATGGCAGCATGGATGCCTATATCGACGCCAAATCGCACATTCTCTGGTATCAACAAGCCGATGACATTGCCGTTTTGAATCGGGATGACAAGATTTCCTGGGACCTGCTCAGCGAAATCAAAGGTGATTTGATCAGCTTTGGTCTTAACAAGCCTGAAGGGCGCGCCAACGGCACCTATGTTGAGCAGGATTCAGTCTGGCTTCAAATCGGCAGAGAGAAGATCAAGATGTTCCCGGTGGAGTGGATCCAGTTGCGTGGAAAACATAACCTCTACAATGTCCTGGCAGCTTCTGCCGTTGCTGCAGCGACTACGCTGGCTCTTCCCGCCATCCAGTCTGCAGTCGAAGAATTCGCCGGCATTCCTCATCGTCTCGAAACTGTGCGCGAAGTCAATGGCGTCACCTGGATCAATGATTCAATCGCCACTGCTCCCGAACGCACTATCGCCGCGCTCGAATCTATTTCTGAGCCGGTCGTGCTGCTCCTGGGCGGCAGAGATAAAAACCTGCCCTGGGATAAATTAGCCGAGCTTGTCAGAAACAAAGTGGAACGGGTCATTATCTTTGGCGAAGCTGCCCCACTGATCAATGAGGCGATCGGTCCCCGAAAACCCGGTCAACATCTCAAGTCAGTGGTCACCACCAAGGATCTCGTCGAGGCCTTGAAAACAGCCCAAATCCAGGCTCAGCCTGGAGAAGTAGTGCTGCTTTCACCTGGTGGCACCAGCTATGATGCTTTCAAAGATTTTGAAGAACGCGGGCAATTCTTCAGAGATTGGGTGAACCAATTATGATCAGTCAAACTATTCCAAAAGTAAAGAACAGCGCCGTCAAAGGTTTTACCGTTGATATTCCCTTGGTCCTTGCCTTGATCTCATTGCTCGTGATCGGGTTGATGATGGTTTATTCAACTGACCTGGATGCTTCACTCCGAATGCTCAAAGAACCTGGATATTTGTTCCAAAGGCAAGTGATGTGGGTCGCACTAGGACTCGCCCTGATGATCTTTCTAACCTTCTTTGATTATCATAACTTCGAGAAGCTGGTTGTACCTTTTGCAATAGTAGTGATTTCCCTTCTGATCGCAGTATTGGTGCGAAACGAGGTTCAGTTCAACTCCTCCCGAGCTCTCTTTAACGGTTCAGTCCAGCCAGGTGAGCTGGCTAAACTGGGTGTGATCCTCTATCTCTCAGTCTGGCTGTCAAAACGCAACTATGAACAACTGGCTGATTTCAAAAGCGGTTTGATCTCCTTGCTTATCATCCTGGCCGGTGTTGCGGTATTGATTTTATTCCAACCCGATATCAGCGCCGCCGTCACCATTCTCGCCCTTGGCGTCATGATGTTCTTTCTTGGAGGTGGCAGCTGGAAACATATCGCATTGCTCGGTGGAATCGGTGGTGTAGTGGCTCTGCTGGCTATTACATTCTACACGACCGGTCGTGTTCGGATTGCTGATTACCTGAATGGTCTCCAGGATCCTACCATGGGCTCATACCACATGCGCAGGTCCTTCGAGTCAGTGATCAAGGGTGGCCTTTTCGGTGTCGGTCTGGGAAATGCCAATACGAAATACACTGGCTTGCCGCTTCCCCACACAGATAGCATTTTTGCCGTTCTGGCAGAAGAGACCGGTTTGTTTGGTTCGTTTATTCTGATTGGACTGTACATTGTGTTGATCTGGCGCGGATTCAAAATCGCCCAGAAAGCACCTGATCGGCTCGGTTCATTGATGGCTTTCGGTCTGACTGGCTGGATTGTGATCGAAGCCTTGTTAAATATCGCTGTGGTTGTGGGGCTCTTCCCCATTGCAGGTAATGCTCTGCCCTTTATCAGCTCCGGGGGTTCGAGCATGGTGACCGCTTTAGGAGCTGTCGGCATCATTTTGAATATTTCCCGCCAGGGAACGGGGCTAAAAATTCAGGAAAGGAGTCAAACCAGTGCGACTGTTGATTTGCGCAGGCGGGACTGGCGGCGGAGTGTATCCGGCGCTGACCGTTACGGAAAAGCTGGATAAGAACCAGCACCAGGTGCTTTGGGTCGGGAGCGAAGGCGGCATGGAAGCCGACCTGGTAGCACGCGCAGGCGTGGATTTCAAGGGGATCCAGGCTGCCGGTGTGCATGGCGTTTCACTCGCAAAGCTGCCCGGAAACCTGGCAAAACTGGTGCGTGGGTATCAACAGTCAAAAAAGGTATTGGAGGAGTTCAAGCCGGACGTGTTGTTCTTTACCGGTGGTTATGTGGCAATCCCGATGGCGATGGCAGGTCGCAAGCACAAATCCCTGCTTTATGTGCCTGATATCGAGCCTGGATTAGCTCTGAAGACCCTGGCAAAGTTTTCAGATCAAATCGCACTGACGACTCCGCAATCGAAGAAGTGGTTTAGTGAGGAAAAAAATATGACAGTAACTGGTTATCCTTTACGAGACGATCTTAAAAAATGGACAAAAGTAGACGCCAAAGCGTACTTTGAACTCGACCCCAACCTCCCCACGATCCTGTTTACAGGTGGCAGCAGCGGCGCACGTTCGATCAACCAGGCAGTGCTTGCGATCCTGGACCAATTGCTTGAAAAATACCAGGTGATTCATCTGACTGGTCTGCTGGACTGGGAAAGCGTACAGGCTGCCACAGTGAATGCAGGGAACCGCTACCATGCCTTCCCTTATTTGCACGAAATTGGCGCCGCCATGGCAGCTGCCGACCTGGCAGTCTCCCGCTCCGGTGCTTCGACCTTGGGTGAATATCCCTATTTTGGTTTACCTGCCATCCTGGTTCCATATCCATACGCATGGCGCTATCAAAAAGTCAACGCCGACTACCTGGTCGAACGCGGTGCAGCTGTTTTGCTGCGCGATGAGGAGCTCAAAAGCGGACTGCTTACCCTGATCAATGATCTCCTGGCTAACCCAACATACCTCGCTCATATGAGCCGGGCAATGAGCGCTCTTTCTGAGCCTATGGCTGCTGAACGCATCGCTGATTTGCTTTTCGAAATGACGGAGGCTTAAGAGGAAACTATGATAAGTTTGAACGTTCTCTTCTACATCTTCATCATTCTTTTCAGCCTCATTGGCATGATCCGCGGTTTTCGTAAGGAAATCGTGGTCACAGTTGCCGGTATTTTGAGTCTTTTTATCATTGAACTGGTTTTGCCGAAGATTTTCGGATCGTTTGATGGAACCAAGATGCTGATCATCAACATGTTGGTTCTTGCCGGTTGTGCTTTTTTCGGTTATCAAACACCCAGTTTTGGGCGTTTTGCTGAATCAGGGAGATTCGAACGCAATTCTTCATTAGATTTCATTTTAGGATCCCTGGTCGGTGCGTTAAATGGCTACATTTTCTTCTCAACTGCCTGGTTTTACCTGGCAAAAGCTGGTTACCCCTTCAGCTGGATCTCTGCCCCAGACCCCAGCACCGGCATCGGGCAGGCAGCCATCAACCTGTTGGCTGATGCCTTCCCCAGTGTTTTGACTGGGAACTGGCTTTATATCGCCCTGGCAGCGGCTGTCGCAATTTTATTGGCGGTGATGATCTGATGAACAAAGTTCACTTTATCGGAATTGGTGGAACAGGCATTTCAGCCATCGCCAGGGTGCTTCTTGAGCGAGGTATCCAGGTGAGCGGCACTGATATGCATGCTTCCCCCTATTTCGAAACAGTCACCAGCCTGGGTGCGCTCACCCGGCTCGGGCATCATCCCGACCTTGCAGTTCAGGCGGATCTGGTTGTGCGTTCTTCAGCGGTAAAAGATGACGATCCTGAAGTGCAGGCAGCTCGAAAAGCAGGAATTCCTGTTTTGAAACGCTCAGAGTTCCTGCCCCAATTGACCTCGGGGTTCAAGACCCTGGCAATTGCCGGCTCACATGGCAAGACCACCACTACAGCCATGCTCGTGCATCTGCTGCGTTCAGCAAACCTTGACCCCACCTTTATCCTGGGTGCGGATATCAAAGGTATGCATACCAATGCACATGCGGGAAAAGACGAACTATTTGTAATCGAGGCAGATGAATACGACTACATGTTCCTGGGTCTAAACCCGTTCATCAGCATAGTCACCAATATCGAATATGACCATCCTGATTTCTTCATCACCCCCCAGATTTACACGAACGCTTTCGTAGATTTCCTCAACAGGACAGAAGAAAATGGCACTGTTTTGCTGAATGGTGATGATGCTGGAATTCAAGAAATGCTCACAAGCAATCAGTTTTCCAGCAGGCAGATCAAGAAATATGGCTTTGAATCGGGTAACGATTACCAGATCGTCAATTATGAAAGCAGCCAGGGTGTCCAGAAATTCTCACTTTCATTGCCAGATGGCAAGTTAGCAGGTCCCTTCACCTTACACCTTCCCGGTAAATATAACGTCGGCAATGCTGCAGCAGCTTTCGCCGTTGCCCACCTATTAGGCATTGATTTGGTAAACATCAGCGATTCTTTTGATACTTTCGAAGGCACTTCCCGCCGTTTCGACCTGGTTTGCCAGAGCGAAAACGTGAAAATCTATAACGATTACGGTCATCATCCCAGCCAACTCGTGCAAACCATCCAGGGAGCTCGTGAAAGCTATCCGGATTACAAAATTTGGGCAGTTTGGGAACCTCACACCGTCAGCCGCACCCGCCGGTTGCAGCATGAATTCGCCAAGGCTCTGGTGCTCGCAGATTATGCCGTGATCCTGAAACTATTTGGTGCCCGCGAGGAAGACTCCGGCTACAGCCCTTGTTCGATTGCCGAGGAAAGCGGCAGTAATTGTATCTACCAACCCGACAATGACAAAGCGGTTAATTACATAGTCTCGAATCTGACTGGAAAAAACCTGGTTATCGTATTTTCTGCAGGTAAGGGTCCGGATTTCTCCCAAGCGCTTTGTTCAACACTGCATCTGGAGGAAAAAAAATGACTAATTTGCCCTTAAGCCAACTCCAGGAGATTTTTGGCGAACGACTGCAGGAAAATGTTCGTATGACCAATTACACAACCACCCGGGTCGGAGGTGCTGCAACTGGTTTGATCTCAATCAATACTGCCAGTGAAATGGAACACGCCCTGGCTAATCTTTGGGCGTTGGAAGTGCCCTATCATATCCTCGGGAGTGGATCGAATTTATTGATCAGCGACAGTGGGTACGATGGCATCATCCTGCACAACCGCAGCCACAATATCAAAGTCAACACCAAGATCGACCCACCCCTGGTCATTGCTGAGAGCGGTGCTGGTTTGGGTCAGATGGCACAGCTCGCTTCCCGTCGGGGAGTCACCGGCTTTGAATGGGCGAACAGTATCCCCGGTACAGTTGGCGGCGCGGTTTATGGCAATGCCGGCGCCCACGGAACCGATGTTTCTCAAATATTGCAGTCTGCTTTGGTGATGACCCGTGAAGGCGGTACCCAGCTTTTGAGCAATGAGGATATGGGTTATGAGTATCGTTCCAGCAAGTTCAAGCGTGAACACAAGGGCGTGGTTATCCTTGAAGCAACTTTCGTCGGTCAGTTTGCTGATCCCGACCAATGTATGTCCCTGCTCCATGAGCTGACCGAAAAACGAAAGAAAACCCAACCGGTTGGTCCTTCCTTTGGCTCAACTTTCAAGAATCCACCGAGCAACTTCGCTGGAAAATTGTTGGCGGAAGCCGGTATGAAGGGTGTCACCTGTGGCGGAGCGTCTTTCAGCACAGTGCATGCCAACTTTATCGTGAACAACGGCGATGCTACTGCCCAGGATTATTACTGCCTTATCCGTCAAGGTCAGAAACGCGTCAAGGAAATGTTTGGCGTTGACCTGAACCTTGAAATTGAATTATTAGGAGAGTTCAAAGATGTCGACTAAACTCAATCTCGTCTTGATTTTCGGTGGAAAATCCGGGGAACATGCTGTTTCCCTGTTGTCGGCAAGCTCTGTTTTGAATGCACTTGATCACGAAAAATACAACATCTTCCAGGTGGGAATCACCCGGGAAGGTCGCTGGACTTTTGCTAAAAATACCTTGGAAGCCTTCGAACATGGTCAGGCTGAGAGCCTGAATGAAGCTTTCATTCTGGCAAGGAACGAAGTCCCCTATCTATATGAATTGATTGATGAAAAACTGCATCAGGTCACCCAGGTTGATATCGTGTTTCCGATCTTGCACGGTACCTTTGGTGAAGATGGCACGATCCAGGGATTGTTCGAGATCCAGAATTGCGCTTATGTTGGTGCAGGTGTGCTGGCTTCATCGGTGGCGATGGATAAAGCACTCGCCAAAGATGTCGTCTCAAAGGCAGGCATTCCGGTGTTGCCTTATCGAATCTTCAGCCGCCGTCAGATTGAAAATGATGTTTTAAACGTGATGGAAGAAGTGGAAGCCATCAGCGCCTATCCAGTGTTTGTGAAACCCGCCAACCTGGGTTCTTCTGTAGGCATCAGTAAAGTCAAGGATCACTCACAGTTGCTGGATGCCCTTAAGCTTGCTGCCCGTTATGACCGTCGGGTCCTGGTCGAGCGTGGCGTTGATGCTCGCGAGATCGAGATCAGCGTTCTCGGTAACGAAGAAATCATCGTCTCTCAACCTGGTGAAATCGTACCGGGTGACGAGTTCTATACCTACAAAGATAAGTACCATTCCGGCGACCCCGAAACTGCCATTCCAGCACCTTTGCCAGAGCAGGTTTCGGAGCAATTGCGAACCTGGGCTGTCCAAACCTTCAGAGCAATTGACGGAGCCGGATTGGCGCGTGTGGACTTCCTCCTGGACAAAAACACTGGTAAGGCCTGGTTCAACGAGATCAACACCATGCCCGGTTTCACCCAGATCAGTATGTACAGCAAACTGCTGTTACATAGTGGTATTGAATACAAACAATTGATTGATCGCCTGATTGAGTTGGGGCTGGAACGTAAAGCAGAACAAGTTCGAACAATCAGAAAATTCGAGGTCGATAATGAGTAATAATCCCAGGAACCTTTCCCGGGCAGACCAGGTTCGAGCCCGAAGGAAAATCGAGAAGGTTCAGCGCAAGCCGATCCCCCGACCTGTAGATCATTCCTCGCGTGACGCGTATAACGCTTCCCGGGTAGTCTCACGCCATAACACTTACCGACCTGCCGGGACTTATACCTCTTCAAACCGCCAACGCAGACAGGTCTATCTCCCAACCGGGACTCCTGGAAGCGAAGTTCGTCTGCCTACCCTGCCCCGTATAAATTTCAGCTGGCGTTGGGTTTCTGCAGCGATCGCCCTGGGAATGGTCGTTCTGCTGTACATGATGCTGAACTCGAACAATTATGCAGTGAACACTGTTAATTTGACTGGTGGCATCCGTGTTCCTTCCGACGAAGTAAAGGCAACCCTGAACGTGACTGGTGATTCGATCATCCGCGTCAAGCCCGCCCAGGTGGAAGCCCAGATTCTGGCAACTTTCCCGGACATCAAGTCTGCTTCTGTGGAAGTAACGATGCCGGATACCCTCAATGTGGTCATCGAAGAGCGTATCCCTGCAATACTATGGTTGGAAAATGACCAGGAATTATTTTGGATCGACCAGGATGGCTATACCTTTAGCGTCCGTGGAGAAGCCAACCTGCCCATCCGTGTCTACGCGAACACGACTCCCCCCTTGGCATTAGGTTACGTTGATCCGAAATCAACAGTCGTTGAAGAACCAACGGATCAATCAGAACCTAAGGCAGCCACCCTCTCGATCGATCCGGCTTTTGTGCAGGCAATTCAAAAGCTCAATTCGGTCAAACCAGCTGAAACCGCTATGCTCTATGATAGCAAAAATGGATTGGGTTGGACCGACACTCATGGCTGGCAGGTCTATTTTGGCACACGTACAGATGACATTGACATGAAACTCCTTGAATACAGTCACATCGTGGATGCAATTCTGGATAGGAACTTGCAACCCGTATTAATTAGTATGGAGTTTCTACACGCACCTTATTATCGTTTGGAGCATTAACATGGAAGAAGAAACAATTGTAGTTGGGTTAGATGTAGGCACATCAAAAGTATGCACCCTGGTAGCCAGGGTGGAAAATGGGGCAAACTTACGCATCCTCGGGGTTGGTATTGAACCTTCGCAGGGCATCCGCAAAGGCACGGTCAACGATATCAACGCTGCCTCCGAGGCGATCGGACGTTCGATTGAAAAAGCCGAGCGAACGTCAGGTTTTGAGATAAACAGCGCGATCGTCAACCTTGCCGGCACCCAGGTTTCATCCACTATCAGCAAAGGTGCTGTTGGAATATCGGGTCGTGTGATCGACCAGGAAGATGTCTACCGTGCCCTGGATTCTGCCCAGGCGATCGCTGTGCCCCATAATCGTGAAATTGTCCACGTTATCCAGCGTGGTTTTAATATCGACGGACAGGAAGATATCAGCCAGCCGATCGGTATGCACGGTTTCCGCATGGAAGTGGAAGCTCATATTATCACCAGCGCTGCCTCGACCATGGAAAACCTCCGTCAATGTGTCTCATTGGCTGGGATTGATGTTTCCCAGTTTGTACTCAATCCATTGGCTTCCAGTGAAGCCATCCTTTCAGAAACCGAACGGGAAATGGGCGTCGCTGTAGTTGACCTTGGTGCCGGCACGACTGGTGTTGCCATCTACGTCAAGGGTGATGTTTTTCATGCTAATGTTTTGAGTGTTGGTGGTAACCATATCACCTCCGATATTGCTCAGGGTTTGCGTTTGCCTCTCGATGTAGCTGAAGAGGTCAAACTCAAACACGGCTATGCCCTCCTCGAAGATATTGAGGAAGATGAATTCTTCAATATTGTCGCTTTCGGATCCGAACAAGCTTCAAAGGTTAGCCGCCGGGAACTGGTCAACATCATCGAGGCTCGCGCCGAAGAGATCCTGATCATGGTTCAACAGGAGATCAAGCGTTCTGGTTACGATTCCATGCTCCCTGCCGGAGTGGTTTTGACTGGTGGAGGGGCCTTATTACCCGGAATTCGCAAGATGGCAGCCAATATCCTGAACATGCCCGTCAGGATCGCGCAGCCAGAAAAAATGGTCGGATTAACCGATCAAATCAGCAGTCCTGCCTATGCGACCAGTGTTGGTCTGCTTAATTGGGGCATTTTATTCAATGAAACAAACCAGATCGCTCCTGAGCGCTCTGGAAGCAGTAAAAGGTCGAACCTGAAACCCAAAGCGGATGGGTTGAAGGATTGGCTGAAGCGCATATTACCCTAATTACATAATCATTTTGCTAGAGGAGATTAAAAATGGAAGCGAAACAATCAGAATCATTTGCAAGAATCAAAGTAGTAGGCGTCGGTGGCGGCGGCTGCAACGCAGTAAATCGTATGATTGCCGAAGGACTGCAGGGAATCGAGTTCATTGCTATAAACACCGATGCCCAGGCGCTGTTAAAATCACAGGCACAAACCCGCGTTCGCATCGGCGACAAGGCTACCCGTGGTCTGGGTGCTGGTGGAGATCCGAAAATCGGGAAAGCCGCTGCAGAAGAATCAGC
>DHUW01000072.1:29632-30213 GCA_002409365.1 Anaerolineaceae bacterium UBA5224
GTGGTTGCCCAGATTGCCAAGGAAATTGGTGCCCTCACCATCGGTGTGGTCACCCGACCCTTTGCTTTTGAAGGCACTCACCGCGCGAAATCTGCAGAGCAAGGCGCTTTGGCGCTCAAAGAGCATGCTGACACATTAATCGTCATCCCTAACGACCGCCTGCTGCAGATCGTGACCAAAAACATTGGACTCAACGATGCTTTCCGCCTGGCAGACGACGTTCTACGCCAGGGCATCCAGGGTATTTCAGAATTGATCACCGTTCCCGGTTTGATTAACCTTGACTTTGCTGATGTTCGTACGATCATGTCCGAGGGCGGCGCAGCTTTGATGGCTGTTGGTCAGGCTTCTGGCGAAGACCGCGCCCGCTTGGCTGCCGAACAGGCTATCTCCAGTCAGCTGTTGGACGTTACCATCAACGGTGCCCGCGGTATCCTCTTCAATGTCACTGGTGGTCCAAACCTTTCTCTGTTTGAGGTCAACCAGGCAGCTGCTATTATCAAGGAAACTGCTAGCTCAGACGTAAACCTCATCTTCGGAGCAGTGGTCGATGAGACCATGGGTGAAAATATCCGCATTAC
>DHUW01000091.1:0-3637 GCA_002409365.1 Anaerolineaceae bacterium UBA5224
GTATTGACCGAGATTGTTCGCAACTGCAGCACATTCTCCAACAACTGAAGGATTACACATCTGGGGAAGTTCGTTCTGGAACTTCTTGATACCGGTTCCAGTCACATATCCGGAACCATTGGCAGTAAGGTTGATAGCCGTGACTGCGCCAACATCAATCGTTGCCGTAGCCGTTGCGCCTGTGCCAGCACCCAGGCTGTCAGTAATATCAACTGTCGGGACGGAGGTATAACCAACGCCAAAAGTATTCAAGACGACAGACTGCACGTCAATTGTTGCAGTGACAATCGCATTATCGATAACGTTCACAGCCTGCCGGCTTTGGAGCTGACCGCCACTTGGATTCAGGATGCCTTCTTGCCTAGCTTCCTGGGCGGCGTTAAATTGCCTGCGATTTAAGGGATTGAACAAAGTACCGTCACGGATGACCACGTTCGGAGCCCGTGAGTAGCCTGAGCCAGGATTGTCAATCACCACGCCAGTAATTACACCAGTGACGGTATCCCAGGTCACATGACCTTTTGCCTGGACTCCGCCGACACCGTCGGGATAATCAAAATCGAGAGTGGGCAGGGTATATCCACTGCCACCGTATGTCAAATTGAGGTTATAGACGCTGCCATAAGCAGTAGCCGTTGCGGGGGTGGTCGCCCCACCGCCAGTCAATGTCACGACTGGTTGTACGTAATTCATGCCGCTCGCAGTCACATTGACCGCTGTCACTGTATTTGTAGAAGCGATCACTGCCGTTGCTGCAGCGCCGGTTCCTGCGCCGGTAAAATCGACTGTAGCGCTGGTGTAACCGGAACCGGGATTGGTGATATTTACTGCGAGAATTGCTCCGCCAGCACCAACTGTGGCGGTTGCAGCTGCGCCAGTACCATCGCCTGTGATGTTAACTTCTACATCGGGCATAGTTAATGCGCTGAGCCCCCAGTTAGGATAAGGGCCAAAATAATGGGGAACGACGGTTTCATCCACCGGTGAGGTTGGGAGCGTCACCGGTTTGGCATCCACCTTGCTTGAAAAGCCACCCGAAAACAGGGAAACAATCAAGATCAATAAGACAACTGTACTGAGTATCTTGTACCTGGACATCGTAAGCTCCTTTTGAACTGAGACCTATAATCAGGAAATGCCCGGATTATAGGGAAATAAGATTGCTGGATCGGTTTCGCGACATTTGCGAAGATGGACAGGTGGCAGCAATAATCCTTTCATTTTTTTTTGAGAAATTTCGATGAATTTGATCAAAAAAGATTTTTGCATTCCCTCTCTCCACTTATATAAGTATAAAAAAATGAAGAGGCAGTGCTGTTAGAGTTATTTTGCTTTTATAGCAAAAAATTAACAAAATCCCCTATATTTTGGGGATATCTCAAAAAATAATGCAAATGTTTAACAAGTTATGCATCTAATAGCAAATAAGCCGTTGAACCCTCCACTTGTTTGATAGCAAAATCAGCGCACACCAAAATCTTAATGTCAGGTTGAGCCATAACTGGGCAAAAAAAAGCGCAATCCAATCCAGAACTAAGCTTTGATCCAAACCAACAGTAATTAACCCCGATCAGGACCAGTTATTTATACGAAATCAAATGAAAGTTGTTGAAATTTGTAAAATTCGCAAATCAATATAAATTTTTTCAAATGTTACCGATGCTTAATATATGTAGAATGTAAATAAGAATTGGAGCCTGCTATGAACAGTACACTTTCTATACTCATCATCGAAAAAGACCTACCCTTACAACATACACTGGCATTATTATTCAGGCGCGCAGGTTACAATGTGGACAGTGAACAAGTCAGTCTTCAAGTTCTTAAATTCCTGGAAACAAACCCTTGTGATTTAATTGTTCTGGACCTTAGCCAAACGAATGACTATGGCTTGTCGCTGTTCTACAAAATAAAAATGAAATACCCGCTTCTTCCGATCATCTTGCTCTCATCTAGCCATGAGAATGAGATCATTCCGTGTATCAATGAGGAAGAAATGTGGGTTCTTGTCCGAAAACCGTTTGAGCCCGGTTCTCTTTTGCGCACAGTTAATGCGGTCGCTTGCGGTCTTTCCATTGTCGATTCGCAGCCAGTCCAGATGGGCAAATATGTAAACTGATCAGCCAACAAACCGATAACCAACATCCCGCACAGTGATCAGATGGTGCGGGTCTGAGGTATCTTCTTCGATTACTTTACGGATTTTGTGAATATGCCAGCGGGTGATGTCCCGGGCTTCCAATCTCGTACATTCAAATCCTTGAGATTCTTTCACCAGGTCTTCAAAAGTAACTGTTTCAGGTGAGTGGCGCATCAGTGTAACAATGAAATCAAATGAAGAAGACGGCAAAGCTATAACATTCTTGTCCACCAGAAGATGACGTGTATGTAAATCTGCCGTGATCGCCCCGCAATTGAGATATCGCTCATCAACTGTTTCCGTTGGTTCTGGCTTATTCATAACAGCCTGTGCATCTGGCGAGGTGTTTGTGGTCAACTCTGCCAACAAACCCTGTACCTGAGAGAGAATTTCTTTTTGCCTCTGGGGTTTCTTCTCTGCTTCTAATATTTGTTCGACACGCATGAGAATGGCTGGGGGGTCAATTGGTTTTAGAAGGAAGTCACGGGCACCCCCGCGCACGGCTTGCATGGCGGCTTCCAGGGTTGCATGGGCAGTAAGCACAATCACAGGGAGGTCGGGGTCAGTCTTATAAATTTCCGGAAGCAGGTCTACCCCCATGCCATCGGGCAATTTGATATCCAAGAAAAGAAGTGAGAAGCTGTCCTTCCGTATTTTTTGCATGCCCTCTTGGCATGATCCCGCCATGACCGTATCATATCCTGAGCGTTTTAAAATTGCCGCAAGTGTTTGGCGTAATGCCGGTTCATCATCAATGATCAAAATCTTGTGCATTTATCACCTCTCACCTAGTCTATCGAACTTAGAGGAAGCCAGACCGATAACTCAGCACCGTTTTCATAATTACGGGCCATCAGTCGTCCATTATGTTTTTTAACGATCTCATAACTGATCGCCAAACCAAGACCAGCACCTTTTAGTTTGGTGGTCTGAAAAGGTTCGAACAATCGGTCCATGTATTCAACAGAAATTCCGGGGCCCGTATCCCGAACCAGCACACCGGCTTCGTTACTTCCAGGTATGCCTTGTTTGAAGATAAGTTCCAATTGACCACCTGTTGGCTGCATAGCTTCAATTGAATTGTTACAGACATTGATAAAGACCTGTTTAATCTGATCCTTATCCCCTTTGACATACCAATTCCCAGTTGTTGGCTGATGGATAACCCATTTCACTTTTCCAGCTTCCGACTGCCCATGCAAAAGGCTCTCAATTTCAAAGACTATTGAAACCAGGTCAAAACTTGCTTCCATATTTGAATTGGATGGGCGATAAATTTCTCTGAGTTGACCCACGAGGTTGGATATGCGCTGAGTTTCAGCAGACGCAATTTCCAGATATTCAACAACAGGGTCATCAGAATCGATATCAGCCTGGATCAAGTAAAGGCTATTCTTAATTGTCTGCAGCGGATTATTGATTTCATGAGTGATTGATGCCAGCATTCGTCCCATCGCTGCCAATTTTTCAGCCTGCACCAGTTGTTCGTGCATGACC
>DHUW01000091.1:3798-10782 GCA_002409365.1 Anaerolineaceae bacterium UBA5224
GGTCTTCAGCGATCAGGTTCTCAAGGTCGCGATTCAGACGAAGCAGTTCTTCCTCTTTTCGTTTGAATTCAGATTGGTCCCGCAGACTGGCAAAAAATTCAATATCCTCACCTTCTTCCGTCTTGAAAACAATTGCATTGAAAGTCACTGGAATTGTTCGTCCTTCACGATCCATCAATTTCAATTCAAAATCGCGTACATTGCCTACCTCAAATGCAATTCTGGAGGCTCTTAAAGCTTCATTTCTATCAGCAAAAAGATCATGGAAATCAGACCCGATCAACTCATTCCGTGCACGTTTTGTAACCGTTATAGCAGTCTCGTTTACATCAGAAATCTTTCCCGACTTATTTACAGTCATCAACGCATCCATGTTGATATCAATGAGTCCTCGATTGTACCGATACATACGGCTAATATTTCTTTGGGCTTGTTTGGTGTTAGTGATATCGATTCCAATTTCAAGGATCATGATCGTATCGTCAACCATATAAGGAAAATCGTGGACATCGTAAATCCTACCGTTAGGTCCCTCCCATTCCCACTCGTGGGCATTCATCGTCTTGAGGGGTTTGAATGATTCACATAAATCACATGGAGTGTTTCGTTTAAAGAGGCAATGAAAACATTTGACACCATCCGTTTCTCCGAATTGTTCGCGGAAGTAACGGTTAGATCTGACAATTTCATAATCGGGCGAAAGCACAACCAGGTAAGCTGGAATGAGATCTATCAAGGTCTCAAATTGCTTTTGTTCGCGATGGATGGCAGCCTCTTCGTATGCAGCTTTATCCGCCATGTTTTGTTGGATAATTCTTGTGGCAACGTTTCGTTCCGTCGTCCTGGTGGAGACCAACTCACCCAACTTTACGTTGATTTTTTTCTGGGTATTCTGAGCTTCAATCTGGTCTGAGATATCGACCGCATAAATGCGCAAATGTTGAATACTCGGCAGATAAAGTAACATTTGCCTGTACCAATGCCCATCAATTTTGACATCCCTGGTTTTTTTCTGAAAGCTATTGGCTTCAAAATCAGCCAGGTAAGGAGTGATATCGGTAAGAAGGAAATTGGTCAGTTTACTTGTTGGATCAGGGTTGCTAAACTTCTCTGCTGCCCGGTTTTGATAAATGATGTTGCCTTGAGCGTCAATTTCCAGGACTGGCTGAGGATTGTATTCTGGGAAAGATGCCAGCCATGCCAGTTTCTCAGAGTTCTGGTTCTTTTTCGTTACGTCAGAAAAAACAAATCCCAGTTTGTTTTCAGAAAACTTGAAGACATAGACCTCATATAATGTGTCTTTATAGGAGCAATCTATTTTTCTTGAGAGTCCAGTCCGGGCGATCTCCCCGAGAACATCCATCTTTTCTGAGCAAAATTCCGGAAAAACTTCCGCAAGAGTTTTGCCTATCACGTCTTCTCTTGAAAGACCAGTGATCTCTTCCCAGGCAGGGTTTATGTCCAGATAAATA
This sequence comes from Anaerolineaceae bacterium UBA5224, assembly GCA_002409365.1. Lineage (GTDB taxonomy): Bacteria > Chloroflexota > Anaerolineae > Anaerolineales > Anaerolineaceae > Mesolinea. The sequence continues at coordinate 5,271 of DHUW01000091.1, forward strand.
AATGTGAAAGGCTTACCGTCTGCATCATATACCATTTCAACCAGGGATGCACCTTCGGGCATGGTTTCGTACAGACGGCGGTAAATTTCTGCACATTCTGCGTCCGTAATTGCCGCGGTATTGGTCGGCTTTATTCCTGTAAAATCCATCTGACCCTCCTTTTCCAGGACAAGTCTGTGAAACCAGCAAATGGTAAAAGCTGGGTCAATTTTGATGAGACCTCGATCGGGTTTCTGTTCTGAAAGCAGCTATGTGTTCGAGACCGTTGTTACACATTTGTACAGAGTTCGATTGTTAATATACAAGAAAACTCTCTTAAGTTCTTCAATTGTAGATCATCTTCAGTATAACAAGAAAATGAAATATCGCTCCGAAAATCTGCTTGCAATGATGGCTTCTTCTATATCAAAATTGTCATCCCCTTAGTTTGTGTCGGAACGATTACTTGAAATGAACTTCATGAGACATTTTGGCAACTTTGCTGATGGTTTCGTGAATGGAGCAATACTTGGCAGCCAATTCAATAGAGCGCAAAAAACGTCCCTGCTCCGCTTCATCGTATTTAGCATGAACTGTGATGTCGAGATTAACCCATTCAAGTGTGGTGGGTACTTCTTTGCGTTTATCACCTGTGACGATAATATCAATCGGTGGCAACTCGACTTTTCGTTTAATAAAAATGTCCGACAAGGTCGCATGGAAACAAGCGCTTAAGGAACCTAAGAGAAGGTTGTAAGGGGAAAACTCACCTCTCTTTGGTCCAATTTTTAATTCTGCCCGATCGGTTTCGAGTGTAGATTTCTTGGGAGTGTAAGAAGTTTTTACTTGTTGCATCTTTGTCCATTCCGTAGTTTTGTATTCATGGGATTATACGACACGGAAGGCAGCGCTCTGCTCGTTTGTACGGGTCACTCTGTTTTTTCAATTATCCAAAAATGAGATAAGCCTAGACGCTGTAACGGGGTTGATTCCAGTGCCTGCAGTAATGTCCTTAGTATCCTGCCGAGACGTGGCCGACGATCGATGATGTTGTCATACGCACCAAAAATTGTGCGGCGTACAACGAACCTGACAGGTAGACCTTGGAATAACCGGGTCAAATCCTTCCGGGTATAGACATTGACATGAGGGGCCAGCTTGTCGCGCAGGGATCGCGGCAGCCAATTGATCAGAGGAGTGTTGCCAAAATGATATTTACCCTTCCAATAATGCCCGTGGGTTTCGAACGGATAACCTCGGTTTGGACAAAACAAGACGATCCTGCCGCCAGACTTCAACACCCGAACCATTTCGGATATTGCCTTCTCATCATCCTGGACATGTTCCAAAACCTCATGGCTGAAAACTAGGTCAAAACTGTCGGATGCAAGCGGCAAATATTCACCGGCGGTACAAAACACGTTGGGCGTGAATTGTTGGCTTTCCTTCACGCGCGGTAGTTCGATGTCCAACCCGACTGCCAGACCCGAGACAGGCGCAAGGCGCGCCAGGTAGGTGCCGACGCCGCTGCCATCCACCAGTACATTACCTTTTAAACGGTCGCCGGCAGCTTCTTTCAGCATGGTGAAGCGGCGCTCCTGCCCCGCCCGCCATACGTGCGATGGCTCTCCACGCTCTGCGGCTTTATCCAGATTTTCCGGGATCACTTTTGGCATGGCACTATTTTACACGCGATTTAGTTTACCAAGATCGATTGGTTCATGTACAGCGAAGGAAAAATGACATAGCGTGACAATATCGAAGCACCTCAATTTTGTTTGGCTGCTCTGATGCAGATAATCATCAGAGCAACACGATTTATTGTTTTCCTCTAGGGTATTTGATTTTTCTTCGTTACAAGATACAGGCTCGCGTTCGACCAACTATCCTTACTGACCAGCTCATAGCCGGCATATTTTTCCAAAGACTCGATTGACAATGTATCCTCATTGCTATAAGTATGGGAAAAAACCAGGTAAAAATTGGAAGGAGGTTCTTTAAAGACTCCCATTATCGAAAGTGCTAACTCACCCTCAGTAAGTCCTCTATTCCACAGACCAAAATGGGATCTCCCTGGTGTGCAAAAACTGAAGGAATTCTTTTCTGACCAACAAGTGCTGATCCAGGTTGATGGCAAGTCGTCAGCCTCCAGTTCAAACTGTGTGTCTCGAGAATAGTATGAATAGGCAGGCACAGCGCCATAATAAACATAGACTGGAAAATGTTTATTCCCTTTGGATAGTGTATCGACCACATTCCGCATGTCTTCGATTTCAGGCCAAGCCATTTTCCCCCTTGTCTTTTCAGACAGCGATCTGTTAGGTAGACTATAAATCGAAATTCCCAATAAGGCTCCAATTAATAACAAGGCAATAATTGGGACTTTAAACTGACCTGTAAAACTTTCGTACAAAACTCCAACCATTATTAATACAAAAATGGGTAAAAGAACTATCATGTACCGAAATCCAAAACCACCATAGGCATAAAAACCCAACCGAACCAGGATGTAATACGTAAAATAACTTGCCAGAAAAAAATACCAAAGTATTCTTTGCTTCTTAGGTCCCTTGAAGAGTAAGTTGACCATCAGAAAAAAAATAATAATTAGCAGAGCATTGATCCACGAAATCGATATTATTGTCCACGGGAAACCTAATATTGGGAAGGCAAAAGTTTTGCCGGGACTTTGAAAGAACACTTTCAATTCGGTCCACAAATTTCCAAATATTATTGTGGACGAATTCTGCCTCGACATTTGTTCAAACAGCAGCGAACCTAAGGGTAACGCCAGCAGAAAAAAAACCAGGCTCACAATAACCTGCTTGATAATGTTTTGGAAATCCCGTCTATAAAGTGAATATATAAGATTAATGAGCGAAAGTGAAAAAATTACGATTACTGCACCATAGTGTGTATAAATACCTGATAACCACAAGATTAGGCAAATCCCCCAACCTCTCCAACTTTTTTTCTCGATTACGTATAGATGAAAATAGATCAGCCACGAACAAATTGAAAATAATAAGGCGTACTCCCCCAGTTCTTGAGCATACCGTACATCTGCTGGCATCACCGCTAATACCAGTCCAGCCATTACAGCTGCCTTTACCCCAAAAAATTTATTTGCGGTTATAAACACTCCGGCAATTCCTACCAGGCTAAAGAATACTGATAGTGTTCTTAACCAGACCTCAGATGTACTTACTTTCATCCAGAAATGTAACAGAAAATTGAATAATGGTGGTTGATAACTTGTCGCTGTGGCTTTCCATAAATCAACAATATTGGATCTAGATACCCAAAATTCATAAGCTTCATCAAACCAAAGGGATCTTGCATTAATATCCCAATATCGAACTAGAGCTGAAATTAAAAGCACTAATCCAAGTGCCATCCATATCCGCAGACGATCATTTCTAATTTCGTTCGAGTTTAGGTTATCTGAATGGGGCAAGATCATGATTGAATGCATCCAAATTTGTTGAGGTAATAGTACCCCATAATCAGGTTATATGACTAGATATTCTATTTTCCCCAATCCACCCTTGCCTTGCTTTTTCCTCGCAGCCACTTTTCTGCTGCAATTGCGGCGATTGCGCCATCCCCGGCTGCGATGACTGCCTGCTTCACGTGTGTACAGATCACATCACCAATTGCATACACGCCAGGGAGGCTGGTCTGGTTTTCATGGTTCACCTGCACACAGCCTTCGTTCGAAATTTCCAGTTGTCCCTGCAAAAAGTCCGTGATCGGTTTCCCGCCCTGGAGATACACAAAAACTCCATCAACATCCAGACTCTCTTCCCCTAAATCAGCTTCGCGATCCAGAAATCTTACTCCTGCCACCTTCTCAACACCGAAAATTTCTTTAACAATGGTACCAGGGTGCACTACGATGTTTTTCGTCGATTGCAGACCCGCTAATTCTTCCTCATTCACGTTGACCTCTTTGCCAGGAGCAAAGAAATGAACTGTACGGGCAAAGCGCGCCAGGTAAAGAGCCTCTTCAACAGCTTCATCGCTCTTGCCAATCACGGCAACTTCTTTATCTTTGAAAAAAGCCGCGTCACAAACCGCGCAATAAGAAACCCCTCGCCCCAAAAATTCTGCCTCGCCTTTGATCAGGTTATTGCGCCCCATGGAGCCGGTCGCGATGATGACCGAACGCGCATTATATACACCCAAATTTCCAAAAACGACTTTGGGATCACCCATAAGGTCGGTTCCAATCGCCTTGTCATTGATAAATTCCGCACCAAACTCCACTGCCTGCTTGCGCATGGTCTGCAAGAGTTCTGCTCCACGAATTTCACCTTCCAACCCTGGATAGTTGGCGATTTTGCTGGTCGTGCCCAAGGCGCCAGTGGTCAAGCCCTTATCTAGAACACCGACCTTCAGGTCCGCCCTGGCTGCATACATCGCAGCAGTAGCTCCTGCCGGTCCGCCCCCGATAATGATCATATCAAAAATATTGTTATAAGTGTCTGACATAATTACCTCTTGTTTTCTGATGGTGGTAGTATAACCAGAAGGAGCCACTTTCTGCGAATAAAGCTTCTGCAATGGGAGAATTCTTGCAAAATTTTGATAGTTTTTTAGAGTGACCCCTTGCTATAAATGGGTAATCGGGAGGCCGCGGCCGGTCTCCTTAACAAGAAATAAAGATGAACAAAAAGTTTTATCAAAAAACCATTTCTGAACGATTGGAGACACTTGCCTCAAGCACGAACTTGAGTGCTGAAGATCTGCTCGCCTACCAGAAAGAGGGCGGACTGGACATAGAGACGGCAAATGCCATGGTCGAAAACGTGATCGGGCTTTACAGCCTGCCGCTGGGTATCGCCCAAAATTTTGTAGTAAATGGGCGCGATGTGTTAGTCCCGATGGTGATCGAAGAGCCTTCTGTGATCGCCGGAGTTTCCTTCATGGCAAAACTTGCCAGAGCCAGCGGTGGTTTTGAAGCCGGCATGACCTCCCAGGAGATGATCGGCCAATTGCAGGTGCTTGATCTGTCTGACCCGCAGGCAGCCGCAGACAAGGTGCTGGCGCACAAAGATGAATTGCTGGCAGCGGTTGCCGCTTTTCACCCCAACATCCAAAAATATGGCGGGGGAGTGCTCGATCTGCAGACCCGCATCCTGCCTGAAACTGAGGTGGGAGCGATGCTCATCATCCACCTGATTGTGGATGTGCAGGACGCCATGGGCGCAAACATCATCAATTCGATGCTCGAATTCCTGGCGCCAAAAATTGATGAGCTGACCGGGGGGCGCGTGCACTTGCGCATCCTCTCCAACCTGTCAGACCGTCGCCTGGCATGGGCCCGTACCCATATCGCTTGCTCTGACCTGGCTTTTGGAAACTTTAGCGGTGAAAGAGTGCGGGATGGCATCATTGAAGCCTGGGCGTTTGCTGATGCTGACCCCTACCGTGCCGCCACCCACAATAAAGGTGTGATGAATGGGATCGATGCCGTTGTCCTGGCGACTGCCAACGATTGGCGGGCTGTTGAAGCCGGCGCACATGCTTA
>DHUW01000091.1:11025-15176 GCA_002409365.1 Anaerolineaceae bacterium UBA5224
TGGGCAGCATCGAACTGCCCATGGCACTGGGGATCGTGGGTGGGGCGACCAAAGTTCACCCCACCGCCAAAACCAACCTGAAATTGATGGGCGTAAAATCAGTTTCCGAATTGGGTGGGATCGTTGCAGCAGTCGGCCTTGCACAAAACCTGGCTGCGCTGCGTGCCTTGGCAACCGAAGGCATCCAGAAAGGGCATATGAGCCTGCATGCCCGCCAGATTGCCCTAACTGCCGGCGCCAAACCCGGGCAGGCAGACGCCCTCGCCGCCCAATTGGTCGCCGAAAATAATATAAAATTAAGCCGTGCGCTGGAGATCCTGGCGCAATGGAATGGAAGTAACTATGACTGAGCACCAAAACGTTCTCAAACCTGAAAAAAGCAAACTTCTGGTTCCCAAAATCAAGGTCGGTATTCAAGGCTATGGCGCTTACGTGCCTCGCTACCGTTTGCCTGCCAGGGAAATTGGGCGTATCTGGGGCAGCACCGGCGGGTATCCCGTCAAAGAAAAATCCGTGGCCGGGTTGGACGAAGATGTCATCACCATGTCCATTGAAGCCGCCCGCAATGCGCTCAAGCGCTCAGAAATCACAGCCGATCAACTACGCGCAGTCTGGGTGGGCTCTGAATCCCACCCTTATGCCGTTAAACCCAGCGGCACGGTAGTAGCGGAAGCAATTGGTGCGCCCAACGACATCCAGGCTGGTGACTGGGAATTTGCCTGTAAAGCTGGCACCGAGGCGATGGTCGCCGCCATGGGCCTGGTTGGTTCCGGCATGGGCGACTATGCCCTCGCCATTGGTATGGATACCGCCCAGGGCAAACCAGGTGATGCATTGGAATATACCGCAGCAAGCGGCGGTGCTGCTTATATCATCGGACCTCAAAAAGGCTCTCTGGCTTCCATTGAAGCCTCCTACAGCTATGTTTCTGATACGCCGGACTTCTGGCGGCGTGAAAACCAGGTCTACCCGGAACACGGGCAGCGCTTCACTGGCGACCCGGCGTACTTTGAACATATTCTGGGTTCTGCCCGCACCATGCTGGCGGAGACCGGCCTGAAACCTTCCGATTTTGCCTATGCTGTTTTCCACCAACCGAACACCAAATTTCCGCAGCGGGCAGCCAAAATGCTGGGTTTCACACCTGAACAAATTGAACCGGGTTTGCTCACCCCTGTTATTGGCAACACCTATTCCGGCGCTGCCATCATCGGCTTGACTGCCATCCTCGATATTGCCAAAGCTGGTGATCTGATATTGATGACCTCATATGGTTCCGGCGCTGGTTCTGATTCCTTTGTCATTAAAGTACGTCGAGAACTGGAACAGCGGCGGGGTAAGGCTCTTTCGACCCAGGATTACATCGCCCGACGCACTGAAATCGACTATGCCACCTATTTGCGTTTCCGCGGTGAGATTGTGACCCGCTGATATGGAAGCCACCAACGACGTCTATATTGTCGGAATTGGTCAAACCGAAGTTGGGGAACTTTGGGATGTCTCTCTGCGCAACCTGGCAACAAGGGCTTTCCGAGCCGCCCTGGAAGATGCCGGAGGTCTGCAGCCCCAGGCTGTCTTCGTTGGCAACATGTTGGCTGCCAATGCTTCTCGCCAGGCGAACCTGGGTGCATTAGTTGCGGAGTACGCCGGTCTGGCTGGTAAAGCAGAAGGTTTCACTGCCGAAGCCGCTGAAGCGTCTGGAGGTGCTGCCATTTACCTGGCATACAACGCCATTCGTTCCGGCATGATCGACATAGCGGCAGTGGTGGGCGTCGAGAAAGTGACCGATGTAGTTGGCGCGGGGATCGAAAACCGCCTGCTTTCCACCGGTCTGGATTCCGATTTCGAAGCTTCTGAAGGGCTCACCCTGGTTGGGCAATCCTCACTCCTGCTGCAGCGCTATCTGTATGAGAATCAGTTCCCGCGCGAAGCCCTCGGTCAATTTCCGATCATTGCGCACAATAATGCTGTGAACAACCCCAATGCCATGTACCGCCGCGCGATCAGTTTGGACACTTATCGCAATGCCCGTGAAGATACGGGGGCTTTCAACCAGTTTGACATTGCCCCTAATGCCGATGGAGCTGCTGCACTGATCCTTACCCGACAGGAATCTCTGGCGCACAATTTAGCTCATGCTCCAATTCGGCTGCTAAGCTCCACGCTGATCACGGACCGGCTTGCCCTGCATGACCGTCTTGACCCCTTGTTCTTTGAATCTGCGGCGGTCTCCACTCAGCACGCCCTGCTCAAAGCAGGGATCACACTTTCGGATCTGGATTTCTTCGAATATTCCGATAACACCACCCTGCACGCAGTGCTATCCCTGGAAGCGGCTGGCTTTGCCCGCCGCGGAGAGGGCTGGAAGCTCGCTAACGATGGCTCCCTGACTCTGAAGGGCTCGCTACCCGTGGCGACAATGGGTGGGCACAAGGCGCGGGGCTTCCCACTGGGAGCTTCGGGCGTTTACCAGGTGGTGGAAGCTTCCCTGCAGCTGCGAGGAGAAGCAGGCTCCAACCAGATTTCGCACGCCAGGATCGGTATGACCCAATCGCTTGCTGCCAGCGCTTCGGCTGCTGCTACGCAAATACTGTCAATTTAATCGATCGAATGCCGGTATAAGGGTGTGAAGTCTGCCTTGTATACCGATGACTCCGATATCACCATCTTTGTTATAATCAATAAAAGGCAGGTGAAATCATGAGCGATTCCGAAATTTCCCCAAAAATTAAGATCATCAAAGACGGACCTTACCGCGTGATCGGTGATCTTCCTCTTCGCAAAAAGCACCAACATTGCTCTGCCTATGGCGAACCGCTGGAATGGATCGATGAGGGCGAAGTAGAGCATCAGGAAGGTTCATATCTGCTTTGCCGCTGTGGAAAAAGTAAAAACATGCCCTTCTGCGATCAATCCCACGTCAATTCTGGTTTTAATGGGGATGAAACTGCTATTACAGACGGACCCTTCGGGCGGGATCTTAACTACTACGGTCCGCGAGGCTTCATGGTTACGAAGCACACCCGTATTTGCATGAATTCGGGTTTTTGTGTACAGAAAGACACCGATTTTGTCGAGCTGACTGAAAAATCGGGCGATCCAGAAAAAAAAGCACGGGTAATAAAAATGATCGAAGATTGTCCCTCAGGCTCGCTGACCTACAAAGTGGAGCAAGGTGGAGCGGATGTCGAGCCCGACCTGCCCATGGAGATCGCGGACACCTATGAATGTACTCAATACGGCCAAATCCGCGGGCCAATCTGGGTAACTGGTTATGTTCCGATTGAACGAGCCGACGGGGAAGCTTTTATACCCCGCAACCGCGTTACGCTTTGCACATGCGGATTTTCGCGTATCAAACCACTCTGCGATGGCACACACCGCCCGCTCCAGGAAAACGCACTGCGCCGCCAGGCTCGTGAGATGCGGCTAGCCCAGGAATTGCAGACTGAGGATGACTCAAGCATCTATTCGTTGGATCCAAAAAAAGAAAATTTAACGGACCAAATTTCATCAGCCCTTAAGCGCCTCAAGGATTCCTTTCATAAGGATAAGGACTGATCGTATCGTTATTAAGAACGTACCGGCGAACTTGCAAAGCACCCCAACGCCGTAGGCGTTGTGGACAGACCGAGCACGTGATTTGAACGCAGGTTTCCATTCTGGATTGTTTAAAACCCTTACACCAATGCTCTGACGTCAGATTCAACTGCGCACACGAAGTGTACTGTGTAACCCGACCACACCTATTTATCCGTTAACCCAGTGAATATACTTGTACTTCTTCAACAAATATAAAAGCTTTGACAAAAGGTTGCCCTTCCTCCCTAAGTATTGGATAGTTAAAGAAAATACTATACGAATTCGAGGTAAATATGAATAAAAGAATCGCAGTAATTGTCGGATCGCTCCGTAAAAATTCTTATAGCCAACAACTGGCAAACAATCTGGTAGATCTTCTGCCGGAGGGTTACGATGCCGAGTTTATTCAAATTGGTCAATTGCCGCTTTACAACCAGGATTACGACAACACTCCCGCTGATACTCCACAGGAATACGTAGACTTCCGCAACCAAATGAGGAACTTTGACGCTGTCATTTTTGTCACACCAGAACATAACCGCACAGTTCCAGCCGCACTTAAAAACGCC
>DHUW01000091.1:15397-15618 GCA_002409365.1 Anaerolineaceae bacterium UBA5224
TTGGTTGCCAGCCAGTCACCTGGTAGCATCTCCGGTTTTGGTGCGAATCACGTCATCCGTCAATCCTTGACCTTCCTGAACATGCCCACTTTACAGCAGCCAGAAGTTTACATTGCTCACACCGACAAATTGTTGGATGAAAATGGCAAGATCAATAATGAAGGAACGGTTGCATTCCTTCAGACAGTGATCGATGCTTTTGTAGAAATGGTAAAGCTCTA
>DHUW01000028.1:0-1118 GCA_002409365.1 Anaerolineaceae bacterium UBA5224
CGGGTTTGAAGGGTATCTATCTGCTTGAAAATGTCTACGCTGTTGTCGGCGCACGTTCGATGAACGATTTCGACATCCTGGTCAAAAAGCACAATCTCACCGGGTCGCTCGAAGTTTTGGAACGCTTGGGCTATAGCCAAACCAGCTACTTCAGCCTGGATGATCTGAATGCCGACACCAAGCACTACTCACCCATGCGGAAAACCAGCGGACCGATGGTGGAATTGCATTGGACCTTGAATGAGGAAAATGAATTATTCACAGTGGATCCCAATCCATTGTGGGATCGCGTGGTGCCGGCCAGGATCGCAGGCATTGACTCGTTATCGCTGGGTGTAGAGGATCTCATTCTCCATTTGTGCCTGCACACGTCCTATCAGCATTATCTGCAATTGGGTTTGCGCGGTCTGCTGGACATCGCCATGGTCCTTAACAAATTCCAGGGAAAAATTGACTGGCAAAATCTTGTTCAAATCGTAAAATCCTGGGGCACGGAACGGATCACTGCCTTGAGCTTGAAGTTGGTGGAAACACAGCTCAATGTAGCCATTCCACTCGAAGTGTTTGAAAGCCTGCTGCCTGAGCCGATCGCACCGGGAATATTGGAGAATGCCCGCAAAGTGCTCCTGGAGCGCGTGAACTACCAGGAGCGTCTGACCCCTGACCTGGTCGAACTTAATGCAAACAGTGATCTTTTTTCCAAGGTTAAAATTGGATTGCAGCGGGTATTCATCCCCCGCCTGGCAATGGCACGCACTTATAATGTCTCACCTGATTCTCCAAGAATCCTTGGCTTTTATTGGGTCAGGCTGAAGTACTTGGTCAGGAATTATGGGAGAACGCTGCTCAGGTTGCAGAGGCAGGAGGAATCCACCACCCCTGCCCTTCAAAAAGCCGAGAGAACTTATTCCCTGCACGAATGGATGCGCGGCGAAAGGTAATCGGTTATCAGGAAGAATGAAATAACATCAGAGGGTATTGCATTTTCACCACTGCTGCAAAGATTTTTCTGTAAATTCCCTATCGTCATCGCCTAGATCGACAGTTCCATGACGCGCAAAATGACAAATGATAATCATGATTGAGTTTTGCTCTTTGGAGAAAACAGACCGATCACG
>DHUW01000028.1:1323-2125 GCA_002409365.1 Anaerolineaceae bacterium UBA5224
TGTTGACAAGTGGTACGAGGAGTTTTTTCCGGGAGAGATACGCGAGCAATTTCCCCTCAATTCCAAGCCCGAATTTGATTTGCTTTCTTTCTCTTTGGACTCTGACGACCCGTCCCAGAACATCCTCATAGAAAATCCAACCGTCAAATAGGTTTGGTACATTATCACCCTTACAAAGAATTCGGCTGCTCTTGAGCTTGACTACCCGATGTGCCAATACGTGGCTACTTTCAGGGTGGACAAAAACGAGGATATCGCCCCGCTTTATTGAGTGCATATCAACACGAGAAACAAAGATTTTATCCCCTGAACGAATGAAGGGCATCATGCTACTGCCGGGAGCCTTGAAACTGGCGATATAACCATCATTAATGGCAGCGCTGATCAACGCTTCCAGTTCTTCAGAATCAAGTTTGTGTTCGAAAGCCTGAGGAGAAAGAGCGGGTTGCATACACCCAACCTGATTCAAGGTAACCGCCGACAGTTGGATGGGCGCACCAGACTCTCGCCTTCACCGCAAAAACCAAAGCGTTCATCCCAGGAACCAACGAAAATATTTTCAGCAATCATCTGCCACCAAAAAGTACCTTCCTTATTACCAGCATACCAAGCACCATCAACCTTGCTCTTATCCGTAGAAAGGGTCCCTTTGAAAAGATAGTCAATTTTCTCAAGTTCAGCCGTGCCATTGACCAGGTTTCCATCAACGTTTACAACCATGACCCCTATGAGGTAGTCGCCGGTATCATCCTGGAACCAGATATTCCAGCTGCCCGTCCAAATTGGGTTGCGCAAAGTTGGC
>DHUW01000028.1:2299-2821 GCA_002409365.1 Anaerolineaceae bacterium UBA5224
TTTGTCTGTGTTGGTCCAATTGGTTGGGTTGGATAAGGGTTTGAAATGGATTTAGTAGGTGTGACTGTAAGTAAAATCTCGTTTCCAGATGGGTTTGTGATGACTAGTTCTGTTAGTTTTGGAGTCTCCGTGGTAAGCAGAATTTCTTCCAGTGCCATTGTATCTGCTGGAAAATCTGGGGGGAAATTTTCGGCTAATTCATTCGCGGGAGTCTGCAGTGTGGCGACTGTTTCTCCTTCAAACCTCTCTAATTTCGGACTCTTTTTCTGCACACAAGCAGATAAAATAGTGATCAACAAAATGAAGATAAGAATGTTCCGTTTCATGGTCTTCAATTTTATCATCACGAAAGAAGAGATATTTTTGGCGAATCTCGTTCATCCTCTACAGTACCTTTCCATTTTCAGCGGCTTGCCGACAGCGAAAGGATAGAGTTACAAAGAGGACAGCGCTCGAACCACGCTCTCGATTACCAACAATTGTTGCGAATCAGTCATGCCCGGGAAAAGGGGTAAAGTGACT
>DHUW01000015.1:0-3105 GCA_002409365.1 Anaerolineaceae bacterium UBA5224
TCCGGATTGGGGTTGGTATCGGGTTCTTCGGGGATCAATGCAGACAGCTTGAGCGTTTCAATATCATTTTTGGAGTACCCGCTCAAGTTAATAAATGGTTGGTTTGCCAGAAGGAGTTTGTCTTTTGAACGCAGGTAGACAACTGCTGGTTCAGCAATCAGCTCCAACAGAGCTGATTGCCTTAATATCTGCAAATCACCTGCAAGAGTAGAGTCATTCGAAATACCCAGGGTCGATCGGTCCACAACCCGCCTGCTTAATTCTTCGATTTGGAACGCAAATGGGCTGGCAGGATGCCTTCCATGGAACGATACTTGGCAACTGTCCGCCGTGCAATTGAAATGCCGTCCTCTTCCAACTTTTCCTTGATCTCGGAATCACTGAGCGGATGGTCTTCAGCTTCGATCATCTCTTTAATAGTGGTTCTGAGTGAGAGACTGCGGTCGAAAAATACTGCCAGCGGCACAATCTTCTTGTTTGGAAGTTGGATGGTTTTGCCAGAGACAGCTCGTGAAATGGTCGATTCATGCAAACCAAGTTCCTCCGCGATTTTGGCACGGGTCAACGGGGCCATATTCTTATCCCCACCGATAATGTAATTTTTTTGAATGACCACCAGTTGTTCCATAAGCAGCTTCATGGCGTTCGAACGCTGTTGAATGCATTTGATCAGTAGCGAAGCTTTTTCGATATCCTCTTTCCACTCACCGGCGTGTTCTTCATCAACGGTTTTAAGCGTTTCCTTGAACAATTGGTTCACTTTCAACGTTCCCCTTACTGGCAGTATGATCTCGACGACCAGTGGATTGGCTGAATTGTCGTTCAGATGATAAATGAGCACGTCTGGTTGGTGGAAGGCTTCGGAGCCGCTCTCATTTGGATTTCGCACGTCACCCCAATGGGCACGAGCCGGGAACGGGTTGAGGTTTTCACTGATAAAGTTGGCAACGAGCTGGATCTGCTGCGTGCTTGTTTTCAAGGAACGGGCAATTTCACTGAAATGATGTTGACTGAGCTTGGAAAGATAACCTTCAATCACTTCCCGTGTCATCGCGGGAACTTCCATGCTCTCTTCCAGACTTTCCACCTGGGCAAGCATTGCTTCAGCCGGATTGGCAGAACAAACACCCACAGGGTCGCAGCGTTTGAGCAGTTCAATAATTTCCTGAATTTCACTCGGCAGGCGATGATGATAACGGGCAACTTCGATAGGCGTGATCGTAAGAAAACCATCTTCATCCAGGTGATTGAGGATGTAGGCAGCAATCAAGCGATCTTCAACCTGCAGATCCGCAGCAGCCTGCTTGAGAACATAAGTCGGCAGATCGATCATTTCGGATGCGAAAGGCTCATCTGGAATTTCGCTGGTACCTGTGCCACTGCCTGTATAGAAATCTTCCCTGGGAGAGATAAAAACAATTGGATCGTCAGAGTTGTCAGAGGCAGGTTGACTGCAGATCGGGCATGGACCAGAAGGGGGAAGTATACGCTTGCACATTGGGCAGCGGCGTTCTTCGACAAGTTCGAGTGCGGGATTGTTTGCCAACTCTGAATCGATTTTTTGCTGCAACTCAGCAGCAGTCAGGCTGAGCAGTGTCATGGTCTGAGCCAGGTGAGCTGAAGTGTGAGTGGTTGTCTGCTGCCATTGATTTTGTAACATCATACCCTCGATAAGTGGGGCTGTGAAAGCGGAATCAGCCTTATTGCAAGAATTATACCAGAGGAATTTATGATCCCATGGTTAATCAATGTTTACGGGTAGGTCCAGGACCCACCCGTATATTGCTTGTTAAACTTACTTGATGTTTTCGAGATGCTAGACAGCTGCCTTGTTTTCCAGATCCAGGTTGATCCTGCCATCCAGGATCTCAACAATTCGATCAGTCTTCAGAGCAATGCGTGGGTCATGCGTAATGTGATCAGGAACATCGTCTTGAATTTTTCGTTGATATCACGCATGAGATCATAGACCTTTTCTGTCGTCTCAGAATCCAGATTGCCTGTGGGCTCGTCTGTCAGAATAATCCTGAGGTTGTTGATCAGTGCCCGGGCTGTGGAAGTTCGTTGCTACTGACCACCCGACATTTTATTGGCCGGGCTTTTTTTGACCTTATCCAGACCCATCAGGTGGATCAGTTCCAAAACGCGCTCGTGCACCTCAGCAGGGACTTTGGTGCTTTTAATTCGGTAGGGCATGATGATGTTTTCATAGGCAGTAAATTCCGGAAGTAAATAATGAAATTGAAATACAAAACCAATCGCTTCATTCCGAACTTTTGCGAGATCATCCTTATTTTGGTTAATTTCTTTTGCATAGTAATAACATAGCCCTTGAGCCCAATCCTCGCTTATAATTCAAAGAAAAAAGGAGACAACCATCCATCTGTCATGAAACAACCATCCAAAACTGTGACTAATTTAAAACCTTATTTCTTCGCCGGTCTAAAAACCGTATTTGCGGATCTTCAGGAAAAAGGCGTGGATATAATCCGCCTGGATATGGGTTCACCCGATCTTCCACCAGCCAGCTTCATTATTGACATGCTTATCGAGTCGGCAAAAAATCCCAAAAAGCATGGCTATTCCCCGGCGGGTGGTTCTCCTGGTTTTCTACAAGCCGTAAGCACTTATTACAAGCGCCGTTTTGATGTCGACATTGACCCCAAAACTGAAGCCCTTGCTCTTATCGGTTCGAAAGAGGGTCTTTTTAACCTCAACCATACACTTCTCGATCCAGGTGACATGGTATTGTTACCGGATCCTTATTATCCGGTCTACCTGGCAGGAGCACAGCTCGCTGATGCACGATATCATTTTATGCCCCTGACCAAAGATAATGACTTCTTACCTGATCTCGATGCGATCCCTGAAGAAGTAGCTAAAGAAGCCAAGATCATGTGGCTCAATTATCCCAATAACCCCACAGGTGCAATAGCAGACCTGGATTTCTTCAGACGGGCTGTAGCTTTTGCAAAAAAATACGATATTGTCATTGCCCACGACGCACCTTATTGTGACCTGTGTTTTAACGGTTATGAAGCGCCCAGCATATTGGAAGTGGAAGGTGCCAAAGATGTTGCGGTTGAGTTCAACTCGCTCTCAAAA
>DHUW01000015.1:3355-4266 GCA_002409365.1 Anaerolineaceae bacterium UBA5224
CTCATCCATCTTCATGCCAATCCTGGATGCCGGTCAGGCTGCCCTCACCTCCGATCAATCCTGGTTGGTGGATCGCAACAAGATTTATGAAAAACGCCGCGATGTGGTTTACAAAGGTCTCAAAGAATGCGGTTTTGAAGTGGATCTCCCCCAAGCCGCCTTGTATTTGTGGGCGAAATTACCGCCAAAATTTAATGACCCTGTTAAATTCTGTGCCGATCTGCTTAATGATACCGGTGTGAGTATGACTCCTGGTGTGGTCTATGGTCCCAGCGGTAAAGACTACATCCGGATTTCGATTGTGATTCCAACAGACCGGATCGAAGAAGCGATCGGGCGTATGAAAACCTGGATCGAACAACAGTAAGCACTGGACTTACCTATAATTGACTATAGAAACTGAAGAACAAAAAGAAAAAGCAATCCTGGTGGGCGTTCGAATCGGACAAGAAGCCCACCAGGGTTTGACCCTGGATGAAAGCCTGCAGGAGCTCGAATTGCTGGCAGAAACTGCCGGGCTCGAAGTGGTGGGCTCTATCACACAGAACCTCGAAAGTCCGAATCCGCGTACCTACATTGGTAAAGGAAAGCTGGAAGATCTGAAGTTGCTCGTCGAGGAATTTGATGCAGATACTGTTCTTTTTGACGAAGAATTATCTCCCCGGCATCAGCGCGAGTTGGAAAAAGAATTCGACCGCAATGTGAAGATCCTGGACAGGACTGCATTGATCCTGGATATCTTTGCCCAGCACGCTGATACTCGTGAAGGTATGCTGCAGGTTGAATTGGCCCAATATAAGTATCGCCTGCCGCGCCTGACACGAGCCTGGACTCACCTTGCTAGGCAGACCGGTGGGGCTTCCGGGCGAAGCGGCAGTGTGGGTGGTGTTGGTCTTCGCGGTCCGGGTGAG
>DHUW01000102.1:0-1589 GCA_002409365.1 Anaerolineaceae bacterium UBA5224
TATATTTATTTACCCCTGATTATCAGGTAACAACCACTTGAAGATCATAAAAGGGATTGGTCTATGAACAACTAATCCCTTTTACGTTTTAATCTCAAGCGGCTAACAACAAGTTCGTAATCTAGGAAGTCTTACTTTTTAAAATTTCTAGCAGGTAGGGGATTCGGATGGAAAATTCCATATGCCAGAGAAATGATTTTTTCGATATTGTCGTGTATCAGTGATTCAATCTCCGATGCAATTTCGCTAAATGATTCGCCGGTAAGATAGGGATCGGGGATGGTGTAGGCAGCTCCTGATAGTTCACTCAAGAGGTAGGTGCGATCTTTCAGAAAGGGGTAATCGAGTAAGATCGCTTCTTTCTGACCTTCTTCCATTACCAGCAGCAGGTCAATTCCTTGACGGTCGATTTCTTCTATACCTTTTGCGGTGTGTTTGCCGAGATCGAGCCCCCGTTTCGTGGCTTGCTCGATGGCGTGGGGGGAGGCTGGAGACAGATCATGCACCCAGGAGCCAGCACTTTCAACGACCCACTGCCCGGAAATCTTGCGTGTAGCCAGTTCGTTCCTCAGGATCGCCGCTGCCAGAGGTGATCGAAATTGATTCTTGGTACAAACAATGACAATTCTCGGCACGAAGATCGGTTTCCTCTAAATATTGAGATGCTATTTCTGCTTTCCTAAATCCTTGACTTGATACTTTTCAAAACCAGAGCTGAAGGTAGCTGACTGTTTAGGTTCTGGCTCAACTTCTGAGTTTGGAGCAGTAGATTCATTGCTGTAGGAGTAGTGATTATTGTATGGCGAATAGTAGTTATAACCACCGTAGTAATAATCCCGGTTGCGAGGGATCTTGTTGGCGACTACTCCCATCACTTTGGAACCAATCCGCTCCAACTCTTCCAATGGTCGCTTAGCTGTGAGAGCCCTGGTTTGACCAGGAATGATCACGTAAACAACGCCATCAACCTTCGAGGAGAGTATTTGAGCGTCCGATACCACCATGGGCGCCGAGTCAATGATGATCATATCAAAACGTTTTCTTAGTTCCTGTAAGGTTTGGGACATCCGTTCGCTGCCCAGCAACTCGGCTGGGTTAGGCGGGATCGTTCCGCAGGTAATTATATAGAGGTTATCAATTTGATCATAAGTTTTGAGCACATCGTCGATACTCATTTTTCCGGTCACAACATCGCTCAAGCCCATTCGATTGGGTTTATTGAAATGGATATGGACTTTCGGTCGGCGCATATCTGCATCAATGATCACAGTCTTCTTGCCACTTTGTGCTTCCACAATTGCGAGGTTGGTAGCAACGGTCGATTTTCCTTCGGATTCTCCTGAACTGGTAATCACAATCGCCTGTAACGGCTTATCTACTGAGGAATATTCCAGATTGGTGCGCAAAGAACGGAAGGCTTCTGCCACGGGTGAGCGGGGATTTTTTGCCACATAGACGCCCAGACTGTCCATTGATTTTTTTGGATTTTGTTTCAATTCACCAATAAAACCGATCACCGGCAACTCCAGAACAGCCTTTATTTCATCAGGAGTCTTTAATGTGTCGTCCAGAAACTCAATCAGGAAAAC
>DHUW01000102.1:1927-12054 GCA_002409365.1 Anaerolineaceae bacterium UBA5224
AAATTGAGAGTTGTCTTCAGACGTTCCAGGTCGTTGGGGTCGCGGGTAGATGTGTCAGAAGTTTGTCCCAACACTACCAATTCGGTGTAGATCTGTTGATAGAGATCCAGAATCGGCATAATTTCGTCCAGCTTGGTTTGATAAGCAGTCAGTTGAGCAATCTCTTCTTCTGTAAGCGACGCAAGGTCAATTTGATTTATGTCTTCTACTGTAAGTAACCCGGGGTAAATTTGAGCCATATCGGTTTTTAGATTGTTGACCTGGATTTGCACATCACTCATTTGCTGCTGAACGCTCTCGATTTGCGTCTGAAGCAATTCATCGGACATCTGGGTGATCTGCGCTTCCAAAACACTGATCTGCTCTTCAGCCTGATTGATACGGGTCTGTAAGTTATTCTCAGCGGCTCCAAATTGGACAGATTGAAGTTTCTCGTTCTGGGAGATCATGATTTCGACCAAACCATTTGCGATCGTGGCCGCCTTGAACGGATCAGGATCTTTTACGGTCAAGACAACGAACTTCGTGTCATCAACCTGCTGAGCGGTGGCCTGCCCTTTTCGAACTGGAAAACCGAGGGTATCAGAAGCCTGGAAAAGCAATTCCTCGGTGGTCAAAAGCTGCGCATAAGTTTTGATGAGATCCTGATTGTTGACATAAGAATAATAATCGTAGGTTGTTTGGGCTGCCGGCAAAATGACGAATCGGGCTTGTGCCTGGTAAATCGGAGTCTGGCGAACACTGACAAAATAGCCAATACCCCCGCCAACTACGCATCCAAGAATGAGAAGCCAGAGCCAATGTTTGATTGTTGAAAAAACCTGTTTGATATCCATACATGATCCCCAAAAATTACAAAACCAGCGAAAAGGTTTGATTCTCGCTATCTATTCAATAATTAAGAATACCACATAAGTTATATTTTTGATTTTACCCCTAAGAAAATAACCCTTTCATTCGTTTGTTTCAGGATGTATGTTAAAATCACTGGTTATGGATATCAAGGTTGTTTCTACCAATAAAAAAGCGCGCTTCGAATTTTTCATCCTGGAAACTTTCGAAGCCGGTTTGGTATTGAAAGGAACTGAAATTAAATCAGTGCGGAATGGTCAGATTTCTTTACAGGAAGCCTATGTAAGGACGAATGGTGAGGAAATTTGGCTGGTTGGTGCCCATGTTGCTCCATACGAGCATGCCAGTGCTTATCAACACGACCCAAAACGGGATCGAAAACTTTTGATGCACAAAAAAGAAATCCGCAAGCTTTATGATGAAGTTCGAATCAAAGGGATGACGATCGTCCCTATACGGGTTTACCTGAAAGAAGGAAAGGCTAAACTTGAAATCGGGCTAGCCAAGGGTAAAAAACAGTATGACAAGCGTGAATCAATTAAAGAACGGGATATGGAACGCGAATCTTCTCGTGGCAAAGGCAGTTGGCAATAGCCACTGCAAGCTTTTACCTAAATCTTGAGCTTTCCAAGAGGTTTCGTATAATAACAAAATGAATATAAACATTAACATCAGCCGACGTGATTTTTTGAAAATGACCGGTCTAGCAGCGGGCTCTCTTCTGCTTCCCTTTGGTAAAGTTTCGGGCATCAGCTTGCAGCAAGATTGGAAGGTTGGCGCTAACCTCGGTCGGCTGTGCATCGGGGAATTACGCTCCTTTCAGGATTTCAAGTCAGAGCCTAACTGGAATGCACCAACCACTGAACGAATTTGGCGTGACGATGTCTTTGAAATAAAGCAAGAAGTAATTGCCAATGTGCTCGATTACAACCGTTATAACCAAAAATGGTATGAAACTCCCCATGGCTTTATCTACTCCCCTTATGTTCAGCCAGTCAAGTATCTACCAAATGAACCGCTTAATGAATTACCAGTAGACGATCAGGGCCAAATTGGAATGTGGGTTGAGATCAGTGTTCCAAGAGCCGATTTCGAGCTAACCAAACCCTGGAGCCAGGCATCTTCCTGGATCCGTGATTCGGAGGGACAGGCGAAGCTTTATTACAGCCAGATTTTCTGGGCGTCCGATATCCGCAGCAAAGCCGGGAACACTGAATACCTGCTATCAGAAAAATATGGCGCCTTACCCGATTATTACTGGGTGGATGCGCGGGCATGTCGTCCGATCACTGCTGAAGAAATATCTCCGATCCATCCTGAAGTTGGCGATAAACATGTGCTCGTCAATTTGCAGACTCAAACCCTGCATTGCTTTGAAGGACCCTATGAAGTTTACTTCTGCGAGGTCTCAACAGGCTATATTCGTGATGGAAAATGGCTGACACCACCAGAAACCACGCCTGTTTGGCGTAAAATGATTTCTTTGCATATGAGCGCCGGCGGTGTTTCCCAATATGACTCACCCGGTATTGCCTGGACAACTCTTTATCATCCGGACGGTCAGGCAATTCATTCTGTTTACTGGCACAATAATTTCGGCGTTGCACTGTCACACGGCTGTATCAACTGCATGCCCGAAGATGCTAAATGGATTTGGCGCTGGACCAACCCCACAGTCGGTCTGTATCCAGGTGAGATGACTGTTTCCGATAGCAGTCAGTCAACTTATATCCAGGTCATTGAAAGCTAACTTGCAGAGATGCCTGTGACCGGGAAAGATTTTCAGCAACCCAACCTAAACGCTGAAGATACTAGCAGATCAGAACAGAGCCTGAGTAACAAGATTGGAAACTGGCTTAAGCATCACTACCTGGCGCTGATCAACGCCGTCCTTGCAATTTACATTATTCTTCCATTAATGGCGCCAGTCTTGATGAAGATCGGTCAGACTAAAGCTGCCGATGTGATCTACAGGTTCTACAGTCCGCTCTGCCATCAACTGGCTTATCGTTCCTTTTTTCTATTTGGCGAGCAAGCAGTTTATCCGCGTGAACTTGCTGGATTGGAAGGAATGAAAACTTACGAAGAAGCAACTGGTTTTGATGGTGATGATAACCTGACGGCAATGGCTTTCCGTGGTAATGAACAATTGGGATATAAGACAGCTTTGTGCCAACGGGACCTGGCAATTTATTCCAGCCTGCTCTTGTTTGGACTGGTCTTTGCGCTAACAGGGCGCAAGATCAAACCTTTACCCTGGTTAGCCTGGATCATTCTGGCGCTGGGTCCGATGGGGTTGGATGGCTTATCGCAGCTTGTGAGCCAGATGAATATTCCCGCTTTTGGTGGGTTCACGATGCGCGAGAGCACACCACTTTTAAGGATATTGACTGGCGCGATGTTTGGTTGGTTCACTGCCTGGTTCGGACTGCCTTCCATAGACGAAATGATCAATGAGAAGAAGCCTGCCAAACATGTGGCACCGATCTCTTCGGAGGAGGAATAGAATGTTCAGACAAGAGAGCGGTGGACTGGTCAGCTATCATTTTGAGAGCTTTGATGACAGTTTGGTTAATCACGCTTTTTATACCCGCTTAGGGGGTGTCTCTGAAGGTCACTTCAGCCAGTTGAACCTGGGAGGAACCAATGGCGACAATCCAGAACATGTACACGCGAACCACCTCTTGCTTTTCGAGAATTTTGGAATGCCCTTTGAGAGTCGTTTTGATGTCTGGCAAGTACATGGCGATACCATTCATTTCACCAATTCACCCAGACCTGAGACCCAAAAACACCAACCAGGGGACGGCATTTTTACGCAAAACCCGGATGTTACCTTGATCATGCGTTTTGCCGATTGTGTACCGATCATGATCCATGATCCTGTGAAAAAAGTGGTTGGGTTGGTTCATGCTGGTTGGCAAGGAACGTTGCTGGAGATTGGTTTGGTAGCTGTTGAGGCAGCAGCTAAAGAATATGGCGGTGACCCGAGCGATTTTCGCGTAGGTATTGGTCCTTCGATCTGTGCTCATTGTTATCAAATTGGAACCGAGGTCAGAGCACAATTTTTCAAGAAATGGGGAATTGAAGCAGCCAACTTCGTCAGTGAAACCCCAAATGGTTATTTTCTGGATTTGTGGGCAGCGAACGAGTGGAGTTTGCACAAGGCAGGTGTCAAGAATATTGAGCAATCGCATATTTGCACCGCTGAACACTTGCACGAATGGTATTCTTATCGTAAAGAAAAAGGCTTGACCGGTCGTTTTGCGGCTGCCATCAGCCTGACACCGAAAGGAAAGCATGGATAACGAACAGTTCGAGATGCTCAAGTCGAAGATCAGTCACAACCTGGCAGAAATTAGGGAGATCGCTGAACGGGCAGCCAGGGTGAGCGGGAGAACCTCCGATGAAATTGCTATTTTGGCAATCAGCAAGCGTCAATCGGTCGAGGTGATTGATGCCGCATATCAATCCGGGCTGCGAAAGTTTGGGGAGAGTTATGTCCAGGAAGCGCTGCCAAAGATCGAACACTTTCATCAGCAAACTGATATTCGCTGGGATATGGTTGGGCATCTTCAGAGCCGGAAAGCCCGCCCGGTGGCAGAAAATTTCCATGCTGTTCATTCTCTGGACTCCCTGAAGTTGGCAGAATTACTGAACAAGTACAGACCGTCTGATAAACCTCCGCTGGAGGTTTTTCTTGAGGTCAACATCGGAGATGAGAGCTCAAAGACAGGGTTTCCCACAAAAAATGAAACCGATCTGGCTGCTTTGGTAATTGTAGTGAACCAGATTTCGAAAATGGAAAGTTTGAATTTAGTTGGGTTAATGGCGATGCCGCCATTATTTGCAGACCCGGAACATAGCCGACCTTACTTCCATAAATTAAGGAACCTGAGAGATTATCTGAATGCCCAATCAAAAGGCGTGAAGCTCAATCAGCTTTCTGCCGGAACCTCTGTTGACTTCGCGGTTGCCATCGAGGAGGGTGCTACGATTGTACGCATTGGCGAGCGACTGTTAGGACCCAGAAATTACGCAAATTGAGGAATCATGCAATATATAATCCTATTTATCCAAATTCTCGCTCGCTCAATCGTTTTTTTGCTTTTCCTGCATGTAGTATTGTCATTGTTCATGCGTGCTGATAAACCCTTGCGCATTGGAATAGCCAGACTGGTTGACCCAATTCTTTATCCTTTTCGTCGGTTGATCAAACCATTTAATGGGATTGACTACACACCTGTGGTTGCTATCCTGGTGGTGAACTTAATCGAATGGCTTCTGACTAATTTTCTGGCGCGGTATTTGTAAATCAGATAATGAGATTTCGTTTCCTCCGACAATGATTTGCGGAGTATTCAGTACATAGTAAGGGAAAACTTAGCTTTCGAGGTTACTGTGCAAAAAGCTCCGAATGCAAAATCTTTTTCATGAACAAGCGGAACCAAGTAGAAGCTGCTTAAGCCTTGTATAAGATTCTTCCGCAACTCCGACATTTTATAATGACGTTCGGATTAGCGACTTGTTGAATATCAGTGGGTGAGAGTTCAACACCACAAGCCTTACAGCTTGCATCGAAAATCTCCGCTACAGCTACGCCACCTTTGGTTTTAAATAGAGTCTCGTACTCTTCAAGTAATTTGGCATTCAACTGGCTTTTCAGGGCATCGCGTTGGGAATTGATCTTGGGCAGCTGTTGCTTTAGCTTCTCTCGTTCTCCCATCAAGAGGGAGTTTTCGGATGCTTTATTGTTGAGCAATTCATGTAAGTCAGCTTCAGCTTTCTTTTTTGCTTCCAGATGAAGATCATTTGCTTCCATCAGTTGCATCTGCTCATCTTCCAAGGTCTTAATGATTCGTCGCAATGCTTCGCTTTCCGCTTGCAGATCCTGCAATTCTTTTGTGGCACTGACCTTACCTCCATAAAGCTTTGCTTGTGCCAATTTTAGTTTTAAGGTTCTTTCTTCTGTTCTTTTACGTAAATCTTCCAGCGATTTATCGCTTTCATTCAAGGCAACAGTTGCTTTTTGGAGGATGGATTGAGCTTTCTGTATTGCTTTATCCGACGCGATGATCTGATCGATTTGTTTGATACGCTTAAGTCTTTGGATGCGTTGTGAATCGAGCTGCTGCAGTCGGTAAAGGCTGAATGTTTCGTTCATGTGTCTCCGTCTCCGAATTCGTCTTCGCAATAATTGTAACCCTTTATTCCCACGTTTTTGTGTCAGAGGTTTTCCAATCCCAATCAACAAACATGGCAGAGTTTGGTAGGTCCCCCAACAAATTCCAAATCTCCAATAGCTGTGACTTATTATGATAAATTTTCTCTATGTTATAATTCGGCGCATACAAAAGAAGACTTACACTTCGATAGATGGAGATAAAATTTGGCTTTTTTCAACCCAATAAAATGGTTGCTGGGGTTGTTGTCGCTGGATCTGGGGATTGACCTGGGAACAGCGAATACTTTGGTTAATGTCAGAGGAAAGGGCATTGTTATCAATGAACCTTCCTGGGTGGCAATTAACAAACGCACTCGTGAACCCGAAAAAATCGGAGTTGCAGCCAAGGCAATGGTTGGGCGTACGCCTGCCAATATGGTCACCTTACGCCCATTACGCGATGGTGTTATTTCTGAATACGATATAACGCAGGCAATGCTTGAGTACTTCATTAGCAAAGCCCATGAGAACAGCATCGTCTTGTTCCCTTATTCACGCGTAGTGGTTGGCATTCCATCCGGCGCGACCGAAGTAGAAAAACGTGCTGTTTACGATGCAACAATGGCGGCTGGAGCACGCGAAGCTTTCATGATCAACGAGCCAGCTGCTGCAGCGATCGGTGCAGGTCTGCCTATTGAAGAGGACTCCGGTAATATGATTGTTGATATCGGGGGCGGAACAACCGAAGTGGCTGTAATTTCTGGCGGCGGAGTTGTTATCTCCCGCTCATTGCGCGTAGCCGGTGATGAACTTGACCAGGATATCACCGAATATGTGCGCAGTAAATACAATTTGTTTGTTGGTGACCAAATGGCAGAGAAGGTTAAAATCGCCATTGGCTCAGCATATCCGCTCAAAGAAGAGAAGACAGTCGATGTGCGAGGGCGCAACTTGATCACTGGTTTGCCGGAATCGATTGAAATTTCATCCGTTGAAATCCGTGAAGCTTTGGCACCTTCCGTTCAGGTGATCGTCGATACTATTAAGGATGCTCTGGATGAATCACCGCCAGAAATTTTGGCAGATTTGATGGATAATGGCGTTTGTCTGACTGGCGGTACCGCTCAACTTCAGGGTTTAGCTGATCGTCTTTCCAACGAATTACACGTCCGGGTGTGGGTGGCGGAGGATCCAATGACCTGTGTGGCGAGAGGCTGCGGTATGGTTTTGGACGATATGGACCTGTACGAAAATTTATTGGTCGGCATTGAACGAGACCCATATTCCAGTAGCCAACCGGCTTAAGTTCAACGACCGGGCAGCCGGTCGTTTCAGTTATGATTAAAAAACTTTTTACACCTAAAAATTTACGCAACCTGGTCATTATCATGGTTGTAGTGGGGGTCCTTTTTCTTGCAATATCAGGCTACCTGACCCCTATATTCAGCTTCTCAGTGAGCCCCTTCATCTCAGCGCAAAGTTGGCTTTCACAGCGTTACCTGGCTTTCAGCGATTTCTTCAATTCTCCACGAGATATGGCTACTCTACGGTCTGAAAACGCGCGCCTTGAAAACGAAGTAGCCATGCTGCAGAGTGAAATTGTTGCCCTACAGGAGAACCTCGCGCAGTCAGATATCCTATATACATTGCTTGATTTCGCACGAACGAACCCCGAGCACGAGTATGTAGCAGCGACAGTGATTGGACGTGAAGTTACCCCTTATTTACAGTACATAATTATTGATAAGGGCAGCAACGACGGACTTCGCCATGGAATGCCCGTGGTCACTCAGCAAGGTCTGGTAGGACGCATCGATGCGCTTATCTCCAATGCTGCAAGGATCCAATTGATCACAGACGCAAATTCAACAGTCAACGTCAAACTGCAAACTGCTGGAGTGGAAGGGTTGGTACGTGGCTCTGTTACCGGTGAAATCACCCTTGATATGGTGCCTGTCGACACTGAAGTTCAAATTGGAGATGTCCTGATGACTTCGGGTTTGGGCGGAACCTACCCTCCAAATATCTTCGTAGGGCAGATTTTGACAATGCAATCCAAACAGAATGTACTTTTCCAAACTGGCTCGATCCAACCGGTCGTTGACTTCACGAACCTGAGTGCTGTTTTAGTAATCACTAATTTTGACTCAGTGGACATTTCACCCCTGGTTCCGTGAGGCATTCATGTTGTCCTATCTGATCGGATTTGCGGGTTTTGCCCTGGCTTTCATGCTTCAAATGAGTGTGTTCAGTCAATGGCAAATTCTTTCAGGCAGTGCTGATATCGTTTTGCTTTTTGTGATTGCCTGGTGTCTCTATGACCGCAGCAAGCGTCTTTGGTTGTTGGTCTTGATCATGGCTTGGATAGTCGGGGCAATCTCCGCTTTGCCAATTTGGATCCCTATGGTGGTCTACTTTGTTGTTTACCAGGTCAGCAGGGTCTTCCAAGCAAGACTCATGCAGTCTCCCTTACTTGGAATGATTTTGCTCACCTTTGGCACATCACTGTTACAGATGGTCCTCAATCTGATCTATCTATTTGTGACCCGCGTCGATATTAATTTTAGCAGGATCCTGGTTGAGGTTGCCTTGCCATCACTTTTATTAAATATGCTTTTGGCGATCCCGGTACATGCTGTTGTCCGCGAAATTGCTAATTATGCTTTTCCGAAAGGAGTTGAAGCATGAACAATCAAGAATATAAAAAACCTACCATCAATATGGGCAGATTCCGCTGGATTTACCTGATCATTGTGGTGGTGTTTCTGTACTATGCCTCACAACTTTTCAACTATCAGATCATCCAGGGTGAGACTTATGTTGCCCAGGCTGAAGATAACCGCACTCAAGAAATCAGCATTCCGACCCAACGCGGTATGATTTACGACCGCAATGGAATTGTCCTGGCACGAAATATGGCGCAATATAATGTGACCGTTACTCCTGCCGAACTGCCCGATTCCGAAGGCGAAACTCGTGAAATTTTCGATGAACTCAGCAAGCTTGTAGATATCCCTGTCAATCAGGGTGAGGTCAATGACCAAACCGCCGGTGCTTTTACACCCTGTAATACAAACCTGGGTATTTTTCAGATCGTGGAAATTGCCGAGAGTCTCTGGCCTTTCCAGGCTACCCGGCTGAAGTGCGACCTGAGCAAAGAAACGGCTATGATCATAGAAGAGAAAAAAATGGATTGGCCGGGCATCGACATTGAGGTTGAGTCTGTTCGTGAATACCCAACCGGTGTCCAGACCGCAGAGATCATTGGCTTCTTAGGTCCCATTCCTGAGGTTATGCTCGATTACTACACCAATCTCGGTTTTGTCTCTGGGCGTGACAAAGTCGGCTATATGGGCCTCGAAAATTCCATGCAGGATGTCCTCGGTGGTACCAATGGCCGCAGGGTTGTTGAAGTTACAGTCGGTGGCGAGGTCGTCCGTGATATTGAAGAACCGATCGAACCAGTACCCGGTTCCGACATTCATCTGACCATTGATTATCGCCTTCAAATGGCCGCCCGGGCTGCTCTGACGGAGCAACTCAATTACTGGAACGAATTTTTCCTGCGCGAACGTGGAGAGGTGATGAGTACTACCGGTACGGTAATTGGCATGAATCCCAAGACCGGCGAATTGCTTTTCATGGTTTCTTATCCCGGCTATGAAAACAACCGAATGGCGCAGTACATTCCCAGTTATTATTATGAACAGTTGAGCATTGATGAAGCTAAACCACTGGTTAACAAATCCATTTCCTCAGAACTGCCGCCTGGCTCTGTTTTCAAAATGGTTCCAGCCTTGGGTGTGCTTAATGAGGATATTGTAACTCCTGAACAGACCATCAATTGCACCCCCACGATCACACTGCGACAACAGTTCTATGAAAGCGATATCGGTACAGAGCAAAGTTACTATTGCCACGACAAAGCCGGGCACGGCGCTGTTGATTACAAGCATGGTATTGCTTATTCATGTAATATTTACTGGTACAAGACCAGCGGTGGTTACCCAGGCGAGGTTGAAGACGGCGGGCTGGGCATCTGGAACATCTATGAGTACGGTGCAGCACTCGGTTATGGAAAGGTCACAGGCATTGAATTACCAGGTGAAGC
>DHUW01000102.1:12368-14425 GCA_002409365.1 Anaerolineaceae bacterium UBA5224
TGAGCATGATCGGCAAAACTGTTGATTCCGATGGCAATGTGGTGCAATCTTTTACACCTGAGGTTCTCTGGGACATTACCAAAGACCCATTGATCCATACCTATGAAGGCAACAACCAGACCAGCACAGTTAAGGCTGTGGAACCCTGGGTTCTCGACCTGGCTAGGCAAGGTATGCAACTGGTGACCAGCCAGGAGGGTACTGCAAAAATTGAATTTGAGGGTGATCAAAACAAAATCGCTGGTAAAACCGGAACTGCGGAATATTGTGATGACTGGGCAAACCGCGAAGGACTTTGTATTCCCGGTTCTTGGCCATCCCATGCCTGGTTTGCTGGCTATGCTCCGTATGATGATCCTGAAATCGTGGTGGTTTCTTTTGTTTATAATGGTCGCGAAGGTTCCACTGTTTCTGGTCCGATTGTGCGCAAGATCATTGACGCTTACTTTGAGCTCAAAGCTATAGATGCAGAACTGGAAGGACTTCAGGCAGGGCAATAATTATGGATAAGCTGGAATTACAGGTCAGGGGAATTCATGGAGGTGTATTGATCACACTGCCTGTTGTACCCTGGTACCAGCAGCGCGACCTGCTCGTTGGTCGCATCCAGACCCAGGAACGTTTTTTCAAGGGCGGACGAATCGCCCTGGATGTCGGTTCGACAGATTGGTCTGAAGATCAGTTATTAAAATTACTGAAAGACCTTTCTGATGAAGGCGTGTGTTTATGGACGATCCTGAGCAGTTCGGAAGTTACCACGTCAGCAGCTGAATATCATGGATTCCCTACCACCCTTCCTGACCCGAACAGGAAACCGGTTCAGCTTGATGAGGGCATGGATAATGAGGAAAACGAACTGAAAGACTTCACTTGCCTGCCCCGCAGCCTGGTTGAAGGTGAGCAATTTTCGTACGCTGGCAACCTGTTGGTGATCGGTGATATTCCGGCAAACGCCCGGCTGGAAGTTGACGGTTCGCTTGTTTTGTGGGGTGAACTGCATGGATCGGCGGCAATCACAACGAGCTCCGTTCCGACGACAGTACGCTTGTTGAAAATGGAAGGCGGCAGTCTGATCTTGGATGATGAAGAGGTTGAAATCCCGGTGAAATTACGAAAACACAACGGATTGGTTATTTCGAAAGACGAGGGCGGCATAAACATATCTAGCCTGAAGCCTGGGAGACTGATCTGATGAATACTCGTCAAATCTGGCAGCGCTTTGATTTTCTGCTGTTTGCTGTTGTGCTGCTCCTGTGTGTTTTTGGTGTAGCGCTGATTAGTTCAGCTATTGCCGGTAATCCCACGCTTGCTAATCACCCCCAACGCCAGTCGATATTTATGCTTATCGGGCTGGGGGTCCTCTTCATAGTAGCCGCTTTTGATTATCACATCTGGACCACACTGAGCAAACCCTTTTACCTGTTTGTAGCCATCTTGTTGGTGATCGTGTTTGTAATCGGTGGGGCACGCTTTGGTGCCGCCCGCTGGCTCGAAACAGGATTGGTAACCATTCAACCGGCAGAACTGGCAAAAATCGCCATAATTTTGGCACTGGCAAGCTATTTCTCCGCCAATATCGACAAGATCAACAATTGGCTCACCATCGGGCGCAGCCTGGTGATCACCCTGGGTATTGTGCTCTGGATTCTTCTCCAACCTAACCTGAGCACAAGTATCGTGATTTTTGTGATCTGGGCGGCAATGCTTTGGATCAGCGGATTGAAGACTAAGTACATTCTGATCATGGTTGGGGTGGCGGCGCTCTTCCTGTTGGTTTCGTTTGCTCTCGACTTTCCATACCTGGCTGATTACCAAAAAGCACGTATCACCAACTTTTTGCAGCCGGATGAGAACGCTAGGCATGGTGAGACATATAACGTTGAACAAGCACTTATTAGCATTGGTGCAGGTGGTTGGTTTGGGAATGGATATGGCCAGGGCAGCCAGGTGCAACTGCGATTTTTGAAGATCAGGCATAATGACTTTATCTTCTCGGTTTTGGCAAATGAATTCGGATTCGTCGGCACTGTGATCGTTGTCGCTGCCTTGATTTTCGT
>DHUW01000080.1:0-2587 GCA_002409365.1 Anaerolineaceae bacterium UBA5224
CTGGATGTTCCGGGAAGCCGGTCTACAGGGCGTCCATTTAGGGCTGCTCGCCGGTGAATGGCGCCAGCCATCGCTGGATGCTTTCGAAGCTGAGTGGGATATGATCGCTTACGACCTCGGTGGTATGGCGCCCATTGAACGCATTTTGGAGATCAAGGAAGAAGCGATGCAAAGCTGGCTCAAGGGTCAGGCAACCATCTTCATCCCCACATTCTATGCGCATGGCAAGCTCTAAACTTGCCAACCAATGAAACAACAAAGGAATTGATGAAAAACACCAGGCTTTTCCTCGTGCTTGTAGTGTTTGTAATGATTTTTTCGTTAATCCCCCAGCAAGCTATTGCACAAAATTCGCTGCAGGAATGCCCTCCCAATGCCTATGTCAGTACCATGCTTAACCGTATCACCAATATTAATGTCGATAAATGGATCCGTGATTTCAGCGGATCCAATCCGGTGATGATCAATGGCGTGTACAGGACGATTCTGACTCGATGTTCCAGTCAGTTGTTTTCTGGCAACCCGAATGCAATGGCTTACGATTATCTCCACCAGGAACTGCTAAAATTCGGTTATCAGGAAGGCACTACTCTGACTGATCACACCTATTCGGCTCCAATAATGAATACACCTCCACAAGATTTGTTGAGCATTCAGACCGGTGAGGAGGATTTTGTCCGTATCAATGAACAGGATGTTGCCCCGGAAGAAAAAGCCACTCTGAAAAACAAGATAGTCACAATTCCTGGTCATGGATTGAATGCAGACAAAATCGTACTGATGACCGCCCATATGGATAGCATTTCCACCTCTCCAACCAGTCTTGCGCCAGGTGCAGAAGATAATGCCAGTGGAATCGCTGCCCTTTTGGAAGCCGCACGCTGGCTGCGTTTCTACAAATACGATTACACGATCAAGCTCATTTTCTTTACCGGCGAAGAACAGGGACTATATGGCAGTGAAGAATATGTTAACGATCATCTTTCTGAAATGCCCAATATCGTTGGGGTGGTCAACCTGGATATGTTTGGATACGATGATGATCAAGATTGGTGTATCGAAATGCACGTTGGAACGATGTCCAGCTCAAATATGGTCGGAACTTGTTTTACGGACGTAAACACAAATTACGGTCTCAATCTCACCTATGATTATTTAACTGACCGGGCAATCAGGGCTTCCGATCACGCTTCATTCTGGGATGCAGGCGTTGGTGCGATCGAAATTTTGGAAAACTACCAGCTCGATCCAGGTTATGGTTGTGAAGATCGTCGCGACATGAACCCGCATTATCACAAGACCACCGACACGATCGATAAGATGTACCTGCCTGCCACGGTTGCCACCGTCAAAGCCGGCGTCGGCACTGTTGCCAGCCTGGCAAAACCGTTGGGCAGTTGTTTTGGTGGTGACCCTGTGGTAACAATCAAAGCTCAGACTGATTCAATCCTCCTGACATGGCCCGAGCTTCCTGGTGCGGATGTCTACAACATCTACCGTGGAACATCTACCTGCCTTGGCACCATGACTCAGATTGCCCAGATTTCGACCAACAGCTTCGTAGATACCGATATCCTGTTTGACCGGAATTATTTTTACAAGGTGGAAGCCGCTGAAACCGGAGGGGTATGTTACTCACAATTGTCCGGCTGTGCTGTTGCCAAAGTCCCCACACCCCCGGAACCGGCTATTTTAATTTACATTCCATTAGTGACCGTTGGAGAATAAGGTCAATCCTTACTACAATGAAGTGCTAATGCAAGCGCTAAAGTTACTTCCTCAAGACTAATTGTCTTACCTTCAGATGTTATCGTACTCCAATAATTTCGGGTCATCACCCGAAATTTTGATTTTTCTCATCTGTTGAATCGTCTCAAGAATCAGAAATATCAAGTAATCATAGTTACTGTGCTGGTAGAAATTCACATTGTCATTGATTGGTAACGTTTTTATGATAAGTCTGCCTAAAACCACCACAAATTTTTGTAAAGTCTTGTAGGTTTATGATTGTCAAGGATTTACTTTGAGGATATCAACACAGTTCCCGAAGAAAATGGATTAAGATACTATCGATATGATAAAACAAAGCGACTGATAGGTGCGCAAAAAACCTACCAACCCTGACCAAGCCACCGAATCAGACGGCGGATCGCTTCTATTTAGGCTTTTCCAATGATTGTGAGTAAAAACCGATTTTTTGTTAAATGAGTATAAATGGAAAAGCAAACTATTTTTATAGATTCCAGGCTCAACACAAAGAAGATAATATTTAAACTAAAACCGCTTACATATGGATATTCACAATGTAAGCGGTCTGGTGTCGGGGCGAAAGGATTTGAACCTTCGACCTCTTGCACCCCATGCAAGCACGCTAGCCGGACTGCGCCACGCCCCGATAGGCAGTTATTATACTCATTCTGGTTTTTTTCGCAAGGTTTTTGCTCTAACGAAAATTTTCAAAACCATCTACGCCAATATTTCAATATCAGGGTCAATTATGATCTCAGACTTAACCGAATTCGCAATCAAACTATATTTTTGCGCCGATTGTACAGCACGTAATACCCGTCCATGGACAATCTCGGGG
>DHUW01000080.1:2879-18382 GCA_002409365.1 Anaerolineaceae bacterium UBA5224
ATAAACATGAGCATAATGCAACTATTGGCAGCTGCTACGAAAGCATCTTCCGGAGTCAATACTCCTGCTTGACCCTGGGAGTTGGGCGGAGCTGAAAAATCCATTTCAGGCCCATTACCCAGGGCTATGTGCCCCACATGCCCACCGGTCCAACGAAGCGTTGTAATGTAGGTTTCAGTTTTGCTCATGCTTGCTCTCGTTATCTTTCCAATAATCCTGATAAGCCTGGTCGATCTTATCTATCAGGGCTGTTTCATTTTCAGGTTCAATCACGTTATAGATTCTGACTTCCGCAATAATCTCCTTGAGCGTATCATCTGAAGGAGCCTTTCTTTGCCCAGAAAAAGTCTTGAATAGCAGCGGCAGCGCCACGATTTCAAATTTACGACCATCAATCTCAAATAACTGCACCGGGATTCCTGACCCGCAGGAACAAGTTGCTGTAACTTCGTGGCTATCCTCGTCCTTAGGGTTCGTCTGTGTAAAAGCACCCTCCCGCCGGCTCCAATGCTTGCCAAGCAATTCGTCCACCTGCCCAGCGGCCTGCTCAGCAGCCAGGTCAACGGCTGTCAAACCAGCTGCATTCAGATCGCTTTTTCCCTCAATTTCACCCAGGGCTTGCTCGGCTGCCAAATCAGTAATAACGATACTAGCAGCAGGAGTATTGGAATATTTCTGAGTTCCTCGGTAAGCGCAGCGTTTATCGCAGCCATCAATCGTAATCGTCGGATAGAATTTGGCAAAGGCGCGATCACCTTCCCCGCCAGCCAAAAACAATGGCAGACAGATTGTAACAGTGTCATCAGGGCGTAATTTCTCCAATACTTTGAGAGCAGCCAATCGTGAGACAGTCCCTTCAGCCAGTTCCTCACCTGAACAGGTAACGATTCCAACCTTTTTCTGCAAGCGATCAGCCATTTTTGCCGCCTTCCTCGGTCAGTTCATCAACGACAAGATCAACTGCTGCAGCTATTACCGAAGCCAGCTTTTTACCACCTTCGTTTAATTGCGAAATTCCCTGGGGTTTCAATTCTCGGTTTTGTCGGTAAAAATCCAATACTGCCATTTCTTTGGAAACTGTACCTCCAGACTCAAGCACCATCTTTTTAGCACAAGCCAGTTGGCACCCATCAATGACAACTACCGGGTTATTTTCCACGGTTTCACGTGCTTCCTCATCGCCTAGTACCAACAGTGCCAATGGAACCAACTGCGTCGTGGCGGGGCGGTCATCTTCAGTCACCTGGTAGGCTGCCATACGGCTCACTGTCCCAAACGATTTACCAACCCCGCTGCAGGGAATAATGATTACTTTTTTCTCTTTACTCATTTTTTCTTTAATTCTTCTTCAGCCTGGTTTTTCATAATCTCAAAGTAAGCTTCGGGAGCTAGCAGGTTTGCCAGGTCATTTTCCCAATCAGAAGGCTCAATCTCACAGAGCCAGCCTTGACCGTATGGGTCCTCATTGATCACTTCCGGCGTCATCTCTAAGGAAGGATTGACTCGTAAAATTTTTCCTGCCAAGGGGCTGAGGATTTCAAGGTCAACCTTGATCGTCTCAATTGAAGCACATGCTTCTCCAGTCCCCAGCACGGTTCCTGCCGGCTGTATATCAGCAAAAGCGATATCTCCGCTGGTTTGCTGCAGATAATCAGACAAACCAATCCGAGCAGTACCACCGTAAAGGAGTGCCCAGACACCAAAGGTTGTGTAAAACCTGTCTTTTTCGACTTTAAATGTGAACTTATCGACCTGTGTTTCAAGATATTCCGTCATAATAAAAGCCTTTCCAGAAATTATTCTTCCAACCAGGAAACAATTTCATCCACACTGGGAATCCTGCCTGCTGATACCAGTTTTTCATCAATCACCAACCCCGGTGTGGCTAAAATCGGATAGCTATGGATTCCAGCATAGTCAGTGACTTTCTCTATCGTGGCTTCCACACCAAGTTTCTCGACAGCTTCATGAGCATTTGCAGCAAGACGCTGGCAGTTAGGACATCCAGAACCTAGTATTTTTATGATTGTCATTTTCTTTTCTCCTGATCCTTATGGATTTATGTTTTAATTACTTTTCTTTGAGCTGCAGCTTGGGCAAGTGCATTCAGTTTGAGCGATAGGCAGAGTTGAAGCTTCTGCCCCGCTAAGGGCACGGACACCATCCACAATTTCAAATACTAATGAATTGACAACGCTGTAATAAACGTTCCATCCATCCCGTCGATCCTGTACCAGCCCAGACTCTCTTAGAACAATTAACTGTTGGGAAATATACGACTGGCGCTGACCCAAATAAGCGGACAGGTGGCAGACACAGTGTTCTCCATCGCGTAAAACTTCGAGGATAGCTAATCGTACTGGATGATTAAGCGCTTTAAATACTACCGACTCGGCTTCAAAGGGAGGTTTATTTTTTGTCTGGTCATTAATCATATTCAAATCCGTGAATATGATTATATATCTGATTAGTGTAGCGTCAAGAGGTATCAGTTCAAATTAGAACGGTTCCTCAAACCTTCGCAAAATACCGGTTTCCAAGTCCAGGATAACGAAAGAACGATCATTCACCTTCTTTCCGCCCAAAGCACCCGGGTTGATCACCCGTGTTTTACCCACTAACTCATCCTTGAACCGATGTGTATGACCATGAAAAACATAATCATACTCACCTGATTCAATTGCCTTGCTCAAGCTGGATCGATGACCGTGGGTCACGAAGATCTTTTTTGAGTAAAGCTCCAGATCCAGGTTTTCGCCTGATTTGTTGTCAGGGTTGAGCCAATGCAAGCGTTGCTCAACCTCAGGGGCAAAGTCACCATTGCCGAAGGCGCAAAAGAGAGGAAAATCACCAAAGTAATCCAGCATATCTGCTTCGGTCAGATCACCACAATGAATAACAACTGCCACATCCTCTGCCAGAATCAGCCTTCGGACTGCCTGGATGTTGTTGAGATGGTTGTGTGTATCACTGATAATAGCGATCTTCATATCGGCTCCTTTTATCGCATAATTTTAGTTTATCATTATCTATATGGTAAAATTTAAACATCAATGACTTCATTCGGAGTATCACTATGTCATCATCATTAGAAAAAGGAATCGAAGCAGCCAAGTCCGGTCTGATGGAAGAGGCTCTGGGACATCTAAAAGATGCCATCGTAGAAGAACCCGAAAACGCGAATGTATGGGTCTGGCTCTCAGCAATCATCGAAGACGAAGATAAACAAACCATTTTTCTTAAAAAAGCACTCGAGATCGACCCCGGTAATCGCCCTGCCCAACGTGGTCTGGCATTCATTGAACGGAAAAAATATATTCCTCCCAAACCAGGAGAAAAACTTTCAGATTATACCCACCCGATCGGGCTGTTTAAAGAATCTGCCGTGTCGCCCTCGCAGGCAGCTGAGCACGTCATCGCAGAGAACCCAAAGCAAGAGCCGGTTGTCGCCGTGCGACCCGTAGCGGTAACTTCTGAACAAGACGTCCAAACAGCCCAACCAGCCCATACACGAAAGCCCTGGCTGGATATAGCACTCTACGGCTTGACTCTGATGATCTTTATTATCATCGGTATTCTGATCGGTTCCACATTGCTCAATGTCGATATCCCCTATCTCAGTCGCCCAACCCAGATTTTGGCTGTGCAACCTGCTGATAACGGTGTTTTCATTCTTGAAAACGATCAATATTTTGAAATGGCTATGAACCAGGCAGTTCCTGAAGGCACCGAAGGTGTCCCGGTCTCAAAAAACCCTAAACCTGAAATTGTCTTAAACACTATGATCGTAACGATGAATCGACTCGAGTTGCGCAATTCAAATGATGAACCAGTGGCATACAAGGCTATTCCAGCCGAAAACAATCTCTACGTGCTCACCCCCGAAGGAGATCTTACCCCAGGGCGCTATTGTCTGGTCTATTCACTCAACCCTGAAAAGGGTGAAAATTTGTATTGGTGCCTGCAGGTCGAAGAAACCATACAGGCTTATCCTTAATTCTTTTTTAGGAGCTCCCCATAGAACTAAATACCATTATTCAAAAAGAGACGCTGGCTGATCGCGTCAAGTCATACCAAATCTACTCCCCCTATATCGCAAAAAAAGCAAAACCCGGACAATTCGTTATTTTGCGATTGAGCGAATTAGGCGAGCGGGTACCTCTCACAATCGTTGACCAAAATACAGAAACCGGGACGATCCGCCTGATCGTTCAGACGGTTGGTAAGAGCACAACTCTGATGGACGCCATTCCGGTTGGAGGAACCATTCATGATGTGCTCGGTCCTCTCGGAAACCCTTCGGATATTAAAAATTTCGGCAAGGTTTGCGTTGTTGGTGGCGGCGTTGGGGCGGCAGTTGCTTACCCTGTTGCGCGAGCACTTAAACAGGCTGGGAATGAAGTCACCGCCATTGTTGGCGCCCGCAATAAGGACCTGCTCATCCTCACGGAAGAGCTTGCAGCAGCCAGTGATCACCTGTATTTAACCACCGACGATGGCAGTTATGGATACAACGGATTCGTTACCGGTAAACTGCAGGAACTTCTGGATGAGGGGCAGAAATTCGATCACGTTTTGGCTATCGGTCCACTTTTTATGATGCGCGCCATCAGTGATCTGACACGCAAATATGATATCCCCACCACCGTCAGTCTGAACACCATCATGGTCGATGGCACCGGTATGTGTGGCGGCTGCCGTGTGCAGGTCGGTAAAGAAACCAAGTTCACATGTGTGGACGGGCCTGAATTCGACGGTCATCTTGTTGATTTCACCAGCGTAATCCAACGCACGCGTGCTTATAAGGATGACGAAGATTGCCGGCTCGATGCCCAAATTGCCGAACTCGATGATGACAAACTGCTCGAATCGGTAAAAATTCTCGATAAGCAGCGCCAGGTCATGCCCGAGTTGCCCATCGAGAACCGAATCCATAATTTTGATGAGGTTGCTCTCGGTTTCACCGAAGAACAAGCTCTCGCAGAAGCCAAACGCTGCCTGCAATGCCGCAACCCTCGCTGTGTCGTAGGCTGCCCGGTTTCCGTGCAAATCCCCCAGTTCATCAAGCTGATCAAAGAGCAAAAATTCGCAGAAGCCGGATCATCAATCAAACAAGACAACTCCCTGCCAATGGTATGTGGACGTGTTTGTCCCCAAGCTGATCAATGTGAAGGTGCCTGTATCCTGCTTAAAAAAGGACAACCGATAGCGATTGGCGCACTTGAAAGATTTGCATCCGATAAATTAGCAGAGAGTGGACTCAAAAGCCAGGAACCAAAAAAAGTCGAGAACGCACCGAAAGCTGCTATCATCGGCTCTGGTCCAGCAGGACTGAGCTGCGCTGGTGATCTGGCAAAAGCCGGTGTGCAGGTGACTGTCTTTGAAGCTATGCACGATTTCGGCGGTGTGCTGCGATACGGCATCCCGGAATTCCGTCTTCCCAAGACAATCGTCACACAGGAAGTGGAAGCTCTCAAGCAACTGGGTGTGCTTTTTGTTCCCAACACCCTGATCGGAGCCACCTTCACGATCCCCGAATTACTCGAGGAATATAATTTTGATGGTGCTTTTATTGGCTCAGGTGCCGGCTTGCCGCATTTTCTAGGAATTCCCGGTGAGGATCTGGTAGGCATTTACTCGGCTAATGACTTCCTCACTCGCATCAACCTGATGAAAGCCTATCAATATCCTTTTGTCGACACTCCCATTCACAACCTGCACGGGAAGATCGTCGGCGTTTTTGGCGGGGGTAATACCGCGCTCGATTCAGCCCGGGTTGCGCTCAGGCTGGGAGCGAAAGAAACCTATATCATCTACCGCCGTGGACAGGAAGAAATGCCCGGTCGCAAAGAAGAGATCGAACATGCCATCGCCGAAGGTGTTCAGTTTGCTTACCTTCGTAATCCGCTTGAGTTCATCGGCGATGCTGATGGCAACCTGACTGAAGTGCGCCTGCAGAAAATGGAGCTGGGTGAGCCGGATGCCAGTGGCCGCCGCAGACCTGTCCCGGTCCCTGGTTCCGAGTATATGCAACCGCTCGGTGTCGCTGTGATAGCAATCGGAAACGGTTCAAACCCTATCATCCACAAATCGACCCCTCAAATTGAAGTCAATCGCAGGGGCAACATTGTGGTAGATGAGGGAACGAACGCCACCAGTATGCCCGGAGTTTTTGCCGGGGGTGATATTGTCACCGGGGGTGCTACTGTCATCCTCGCCATGGGTGCTGGACGGAAAGCTGCTGCAGCTATGGTGGACTATTTCCGTACAAAAGGGTACAAACTATGACCAAAATAACCTGCCTTGGTGCTGGCAGCCACTCATTTGGCCTGAGCACACTGATCACATTGTTGCAGAGCGAAGTACTGCGGGAAGCAGAACTTGCCCTGGTGGATACCAACCAGGAATCCCTGGATCTGATCAGCTCTTTGGCAAACTGGCTTAATTCCGAGTGGGGTTCCGGCAAACTAATAACAAGTCATTCTTCCCACAAAAACGCCTTAAATGAGTCAGATTTTGTCATCAGTGCAATCGAGGTCCAACCCCGTGAGCGACTTTGGCAGCAAGATTTTGAACTTGGCAGCCGTTACGGGGTCAGACAGCCCTATGCTGAAAACGGGGGACCTGGTGGTTTTGCCCATGCCGCCCGGAATGTGAACACTATTCTGGACATCACGCATGAGATGGAAGTGCGGTGCCCATCCGCGTGGTTTCTTAACTTCAGTAATCCAATGCACCGCATCTGTTATTTGATCAACGAGTATTCATCCATTAAATCTGTCGGTTTGTGTCATCAATTGTCGATAGGCTATGCCATGGTCGCCAAGGCCCTGGCAGCTGATTATGGCATCGAAGGCGCTGATACCTTTCTCAGCTCCCATGCTGACCCGAATTATGCCGAAGGCCAGCGTCGGATGGCTATGGCAGGTATGAAGCATTTTAAGATCACTGCTGTCGGTTTGAATCATTTCACCTGGATGCTGGAGGTGCGTGACCGCCAGACAGGAGAAGACCTTTACCCTCTCTTCAGGAAGCGCTGGAATGAACTGCCCGCCAATTTTGAACCTCTGACACAAGAAGTTTTCGGAGCTTTTGATCTTTTCCCGATTCCTGGAGATGAACATCTGTGTGAATATCTGCCGTGGATGAGCTGCAACCGCACAAAACCATGGGAAAAGTACGATCTTTCTCTCTATGACTGGGAATATTTTGAAGGAAACCGGGCCGATCTTTGGAAGCAGGTATCGGAAGATATCTTGCAAAAGCAAAACATTGCGCGCTATGTGCAAACCCACTCAGAAGGTGCCATCGAAATTATTGAAGCTATGGTGACTGGTAAAGAAACAATCTGGGAAGCGGTCAACCGACCCAACCTGGGGACTATTTCCGGCCTTCCCAATAACGCGGTGGTCGAATTTCCGGCATTAGTAAAACAAAATGCTATAACACCTGTCAGTCAGTTTGAACTGCCTAAGGGCGTTCTCGCTTTGCTGCAGCGTGAGGTCACAACAGCTCAATTGGGAATCGATGCGGTTGTTCACGGTGACCGTCAGCTGGCAATTCAAAGTCTGCTGCTTGACCCTGTGATAGATGATCTCGACCTGGCAGAAAAAGTATTGGACGAAATCCTCGAATCGAACCAAAACTACCTACCCCAGTTCTTTTAGCGTACAATAGAATGGCAGGAAGAAAATGAAAGATCCAAAAATTATCGATATCGGCAATTCACCCGATCCGAACGAAAACCCAAGAAAAGCATTCAACTTTCGACCATTGTCATCCTATGGCGTTCCTCGCTGGTTGGTTTATGTAGTTGCAGCGATTGGTCTGGTTTACATTCTCAACCCCACTTTCGGTCTTGTTGAACTCATCCCAGATAATTTGCCGATCATCGGTAACCTGGATGAGGGAGGCGCATTTTTGTTGGTCATGTATGGAGTTTTAGAGTTTTTGGAGAGGAACAGGAATATCGAAGGAAATTGACAAATATTTAAAATGTAGTAAATTTACATAGTTTGGTCAGTTTGCAGTCGAGTAAAAAACGATGTAAACACCTAAGAATATTTTTTTTATCAAGAGAGGAAGTAGTAAAATGTCTGAACGAGAAGTTGGAACTGTCAAATGGTTCAATGGTGAAAAAGGCTATGGTTTTATTGCCAGAAAATCCAATGACAAAGATGTATTTGTACATTACAGCGCAATTATTGGTGAAGGTTTTCGCTCGTTAAAAGAAGATCAAACAGTTGAATTCAGCGTCGTAGACGGCGCAAAAGGCCCACAAGCTCAGGATGTAAAAATTCTGGATTAAGGAATAGAAAAAATAGGAAAAGCTGGTCAATTGACCAGCTTTTTTTGTTTATCAGTAATGCAGTTGTAGGGCAAGATTAGTAGCAGGGTAAATTATTCCGTCCGATTTTAAAATCGAATTCCTGATCAACTCCGTTTCAATTCCCGCATCGTATCTTTACGGCTTACGCCCATATTTCGCCCATACTGTTTCAACTGGTATTCCTCATAATCAGACCAGTTACCCAAAAACAGCCTTGTACTGTCCTCTCCGCCCAGTTCCAGGATATGCGTGGTGACGCGATCCAAAAACCAGCGATCATGGCTGACAATCACCGCGCAGCCGGCAAATTCTTCCAATGCCTGTTCCAACGCCCTCAGCGTGTTTACATCAAGGTCATTGGTAGGCTCGTCCAGCAGCAAAACGTTAGCCCCAACGCTTAACGTTTTTGCCAGGAATACTCGGTTGCGCTCTCCACCGGAAAGCGTTTTGATCGCCTTTTGCTGATCAGAACCAGTGAAGTTGAACGATGCGCAATAAGCGCGGCCATTAACAGTCATTTCACCGAGTTGCAGGTTGTCTGCTCCACCAGTGATCGCTTCGAACACAGTAGCGTCTGGATCCAGGGTGCGCATTTGGTCTGCATAACCTAATTTGACCGTTTCTCCCAGCGTAACTGTACCTTTGTCAGGTTGTAATAAACCAGCAATGATCTTGATCAAAGTCGATTTACCGACGCCATTGGGACCGATGACGCCAACTATCGATCCGGGCGGTATAGAAAGATCCAGATCCTCGAGCAACACCCGCTCCCCAAAACTTTTACTGACCCCATTCAGTTCAATAACCACATCTCCCAATCTTGGACCGGAAGGGATATAAATTTCCAGGTCTTTGCGAAGCTTCTCGTGCTCCTGGGTGAGCAACTTTTCGTATGCGGTCACGCGTGCCTGCCCTTTTGCCTGCCTGGCTTTAGGCGACATTCTGATCCAATCGAGCTCGTGTCGCAGCGTACGTTGGCGTTTGCTTTCGCTCTTTTCTTCTACGCGCAAGCGTTCCTGCTTCTGCTCCAGCCAGGAGGAGTAATTTCCATGCCATGGAATCCCTTCACCCCGATCCAATTCCAGAATCCACTCTGCCACATTGTCGAGGAAATAACGGTCATGCGTCACGGCAATAACCGTGCCTTCATAATTCTGGAGGTGATGCTCCAGCCAGGCCACTGATTCAGCATCCAGGTGGTTGGTGGGTTCATCCAACAGGAGAATATCCGGTTCTTCGAGCAGGATCTTGGTCAGAGCCACACGCCGCCGCTCACCACCGGAGAGCACTTTGATCGGTGTATCCGCAGGCGGACAACGCAGGGCATCCATAGCCAGCTTGAGATGGCTGTCCAGGTTCCAGGCATCGTGATGATCCAGCTGCTCCTGCAGTTTACCTTGTTTTTCTATCAGAGCCTCAAAGTCTGCATCGGGGTCAGCAAAAGCTTCATTGATCTTGTCATATTCCGACAAGAGGTCAACGATCGGTTGTACAGCAGTCTTAATAACCTCGATTACTGTCTTATCTTCATCGAGCACTGGCTCCTGCTCCATCAACCCAACTGTATAGCCCTTGGAGCGGTGGATTTCGCCGAGGTAATCCTGGTCTTTGCCAGCCATGATGCGCAGCAAAGTTGACTTGCCCGAGCCATTTAAGCCCAATACGCCAATTTTGGCTCCATAATAAAACCCCAGGGAGATATCCTTGAGAACCTGCTTATTGGGCGGATGGATCTTGCCCACCCTGACTGTAGAGAATATTACTTGTGTTTCTGACGGCATATGCACCTCATCTAATGTTGGCTAATTGTAGCAAAGAATAATTGATGCAGTCTCTTCTCGCCTGGGTCTGAAATTACAGAATTGAGCCTTGCGAAAAGTTGTAAGGCTCAATGTAAAAAAAAAGCTGAAGAATGGAAAATATGGCTGGTTTTTCTAATCGACCAATTCACTGAAATTGATCATGTTCAGATTAGAACGCGCAAA
This sequence comes from Anaerolineaceae bacterium UBA5224, assembly GCA_002409365.1. Lineage (GTDB taxonomy): Bacteria > Chloroflexota > Anaerolineae > Anaerolineales > Anaerolineaceae > Mesolinea. Next base: position 13,194 of record DHUW01000080.1, read on the forward strand.
CTTCACTACTTCTTCGTTTTGTAGCACTGCACGTTCGAGACCTCGTTGGCGGTTATAGCTTGAAATCTGCATCAACTCATCATCCACATAGGCAGGATGGCACATGATCTCAAAACTATCGAGGTTGGGGTTGTCGGCGACCTCCTGAAGGATCCCTTTCAGCGTCGCGACGCTGACTCCTTCATCGTAAAATCGCCCAAAAAAGCCCTTCGTGGTTAATGGCTTAGGAGTTTTTTCAGCGAAAGATTTCATTAATGTCACAAGGTCAGATTGCGAGAGACCATCGGGTCCATATTCGGAATCTTCTCCAAAAGGACGCCGGACTCTGCATTGAAATTCTGCAGCCAGTGCGAGCATGCTTTCAAACAAAATTTGGGAAAAGTATGAAGTGTGATGATGTGAATCAAGATGATCAGGCGCATGACCTACAAGATTCATGAATTTTTCGATTTGCGCCCGCCACTCGGCACGCACTTCATTGATATTGATGATACCCAGCCTTGACGCAAATTCTGGTTCATGAAAGAAAAAACCTTCCTCATTGACCAGGCTCGGCACCATTTCTGGCGGTAAAAGAGGTTTACCAGCTGTCAGACACAAATGCACACCGATACCCAGGCGGGGACAGTTTTCCTTAGCCAGTTTTAAGGCTTCAACCACAAATGGACGGTTCATCATCGCCGTGGTGGAGGTAACCAGCCCATTCAGATGGGCTTCTCTGATCCCTCTTGAAACCCCTGCCGTATGTCCATAATCATCAGCATTTACAATTAGTTTTTTAGTCATAGAGCACGGCTTCCTTTGCACTGTACTTTGGAAATGGATTGAATAAGATTTGATCTTACATCTGGTTCTAATTGGGTACGAGCTGTTTCCATCCCCAGGATCACAGCTCCAAGTACCGGTGGTTCGTGGAGCCGAATGAATTTGGCACCAGGGGCGACTGAATGCACTCGCTTTTTCATCTCGGAAGTAAGCAAAGGGCTCCCGTCAAACATCGAGCCAATCTGTACAAGATCGAACTCGATCTCCTGAAATTCCAATTGTCTGATCACCGTTACCGCGAGTTCACCTAATTCACATCCTGCCCATCTCACCAAATCCAGTGCCACCGGGTCACCCTGCTCAGCTACCTGGAAGACCAAAGGAGCATCCTCAGCATCGATATCGATAAGGTGACAGATATTGTCTTGCAGAAGTTGTTCAAGATCCTTCACCCCATATTTTTCGATAAATGCTGTCGAAAGCTGAGTTTTGGGTCCTCTACCCGTCCATTCATAAGCCAAGGCACGGGTTGTCATAAAGATCAACTCAGATGCACCCGCAAACTCTCCATGATCAAGACCGCCACCAGTTACGCGTCCGCGCCGGGTCCGGGTAATGTCCCAGCCCCGACAATTGCAGCCCGTTCCAGAAACCACTGCCACGCCCCAACGCTGTGGCGAACCGGCTAAGAGACCTAATTCGGCGTCATTAACAATTTCAAGCGCACAGGTAAGGCCGAGCGATCGGATCATATTGATATGCGGCTCATACTCGATCGACCAGTCGTATCCGCCAATGCCGAAACCGGCTCCATCAATTTGATCGATTGTCAATCCAGCAACTTCGAGGGCATGCCCAATTGCGCGTCCAAGATTGTTTTTTACTCCCGAAAAGCCTATGCCTTCATGATTCCCAGGACCTGCCTTACCAAATCCACAAACCATCCCGTTTTGGTCGGAAATGACTACATGCGTTTTTGTACCACCCAAATCACCACCAAGAAAATAGGAGGTCATGATTCCTCGATTTCTTAAGAGAATTGCGGTAAATATGCTTTGTTTGTGAGGAGCAGATCTTCCATAACTTCCTCAATCTTATCTGCATCAGGTCCAAGCGGATGTGCGAGCAGTGCCAGGTAAAGTTGTTTTTTATCGCCCGTGACAGCAGCCTTTGCAGTCAACAGTTCGGCTGTCTTAACCCGATACACCAGGCTTGAATGGACATCGGGGAGCGGTTCTGCTGCTATCGGATGAATGCCTTGCCTGTTCACTCTGGCTGGCATCTCAAGCACCCAATCCGCTGGCCATCCGGTAATTGCGCCACCGTTTCGCGTATTAACCACGTGAACCTCACCCAGATCGTTGAAATGGGAATTCAGCAGCTGGGTGGCGACAGTGGAATAATATGCTCCACCCCTTTTCATCAGGTCTGCAGGGGGTTCGCTTTGATCAGGATCGCTATAATAAGCAAGCAAACCCTTCTCGATTTCCATGACTTCCTCTGCCCGGGACGGCGGCCATTTTTCCTGTTTATCCAGTTTATGCTGAGTCAGGTAATAGTATTGCAGGTAATAGTTGGGGATCATCCGGATGGTATCGATCAGTTCCACCGGGTATTCTGGATCATCGGAAGATCTTAATTCCTCAAGGTAATCGTTTATTACAATCTCCCAAACGTCTTCCCCTTTAACCGTAAAGCCGCGATGCCAGGTCAGATGATTCAATCCAAGCGTGTTCAGCTGGCAATTTTGAGGATCAATTGTCTTTCCGAGTTTTTCTTCCAGTTTTGAGATGATATCCATCTTGGTATTAATTGCCACATTACAAACACCTACAGCTTTGACTTCTGAAGCGTAGAGAGATAAGGCCTGGGTGACTAAACCAGCCGGATTGGCAAAATTGACTAGCAAGGCATCAGGAGACAATTCACGGATATCCTTGGCGAGGTTGAGTATCACAGGAATGGTACGCAACGCTTTCGCAAGCCCGCCCACGCCAGTGGTCTCCTGACCGATTAAGCCATGTCTTCTTCCCAAATATTCGTCCTCTCGCCTGGCAGCCATATGTCCCACCCGTAATTGGGTGATCACATAACTAGCGCCGCGTACGGATTCGCGCTGATCGGTGCTCAAAATTACTTGAAAACGTGCATTGCGTGCAGTTGCCATTCTTTGGGCAAAACCGCCGACAACATCAAGACGATCCTTATCGATATCCATTAACCAGAGTTCGTCTATTGGAAACGACTCGCTGTGTGCCAAAAAACCCATAATTAGTTCCGGTGTATAGGTAGATCCACCACCAATTACTGCCACTTTCAACATATCATTCATCTCCTTACTCTTCTTCAGTCCTGAAATTTTTCAGGTATGGCTTGTGATTTTTATCCTTTTACTCCAGAGACAACCACACCCTGGATGAAATAACGCTGTGCGATGAAATATAAGATGACGATTGGTATCAGGGTGACAACAGATGCTGCCAGCAAATAAGCATCATTGTTCCGATAAATCGCATTAAACATTTGTAAGCCTAATGAAATCGTCCAATTCTTTTCGCTCTGTAAATAGATAAGCGGGTTGAAGAAGTCGTTCCAGGCATAAAGAATCGAAAAAATTGTTACCGTAATGATCACAGGTTTTGACTGAGGCAAAATGACATACCAGAGGATCTGCAAAGGATTCGCGCCATCAATCCTCGCGGCGTCATCCAATTCGAGGGGGATGGACATAAAGAATTGACGGAACAAAAAGACATCCCAGGCATTAGCAAAAAATGCAGGAACGATCAATGGCAGGAGTGTGTCATACCATCCGATATACCTGAAAAGGATAAAGGTCGGGATCAATGTCACCTGAGTAGGCAGCATGATTGTCCCTAATAAGATCAGAAAAAGCCATTTGAAGCTTTTTACTTTGAATCGGGAAAAGCCATAGGCAACCATCACTGAAGAAATCACCGTCCCCAGGGTGGCAAACACCACGATGATCATAGTATTCACAAGGTATTTGCCAAACGGGACCATTGTGAGCGCTTTGACGTAGTTTTCCCAACTGACGTAGATCTGCATCGCCCGTTCGCCATCGGTAATCCTTAGCTCATAGGTTTCTGCAGGGTTCTCAGGGTTTACAAAGGTCCCTATTGGTCCGTTTTTTTCGATCAGAGCTAATTTTTTTATCGTGCCATCTACAGGCATCTCATAGAGATAATATTCCTGGTCATTAATGATTGCTTCCTCAGCCTTTTTTGGTAACCACTCCGGTGGCATTTTATTTCCTTGTGCAGGGGACTTAAATGAAGAGAGAAGCATCCAGGCTAAAGGCATCATCACAGCAATCGCCCCAAGAGTAAGTAGAATCAGCGAGACGATGCGAACGATTTTTTTGCGTAATTTAATTGTCTTGAACATATCTATCTCCTGATTTCACCTTCATAATAGACCCATGCCGATGACGTTTTGAAGAATAAAAGCGTAATAATCAAAATAATAAGAAAGAGTACCCAGGCAAGAGCAGAGGCATAGCCCATATTCTGATATCGGAAGGCGGTATTGTAGAGATACAGGTTATAAAACAAAGTCGAATCCACCGGTCCACCCGCTGTGAGCACATAAACACTTGTGAAATATTGAAAAGTACTGATAATTCCGATGATCAAGTTATAAAAAATTACCGGGGTCATGAGTGGAATCGTAATATGGGTTAATCGCTTTAAAGAACCAGCCCCATCAATTTCTGCTGCTTCATAAAGGGAAGTTGGGATGCTCTGCAATCCTGCCAGGTAAATGACCATACCGCCACCCACGCCCCATAAACTCATAATAATTAACGCAGGCAATGCCCATTGCTGGCTGGAAAGCCATCCAGGTCCCTGGATCCCGACCAGGCTTAATAACCAGTTCATAATTCCAAAACTCGGATTGAAAATGATGCCCCACAAGACTGCTGAAGCCACACCTGGAGTCACTGAAGGCAGATAATAAATTGTGCGCCACACCGTCAGTCCAGGTACATCCATATTTAGAAGGAAGGCAATCATGAAACCGAGAAATAATTGCAGAGGGACAGCGATCAGAGCGTATTTTAAAGTAACTCCAAGCGAGTGCCAAAACTTTGGGTCCTGCGTGAGTAATTTAACATAATTGGCACCATAATTGAATTCTGGAACGCTGATCGAGCTGCTCAAGCTGTAATTCGTAAATGAAAGATAGAGTGAGATAAGCATCGGTCCAAGCGTTAGAAAGATAAAACCTATCAGCCAGGGACTTATGAAAAAATGAGCCCACCTTGATTCTCTGCGTAAATTCTCGTTAGTAGTTTTCTTCTTCATGTTTTTTCCTGCTGAAAAATAGAAAGGGGGGCTCAACAATTGTTGAGTCCCCCAAATATAAATTTAGTGATTCGCCCAGTATTCGTCGAGGTAACC
>DHUW01000080.1:18612-21756 GCA_002409365.1 Anaerolineaceae bacterium UBA5224
ATGGCTCCTTCGAGGTTAGCGAAGGCATCGTAAACCTGGTTGAATGCTGGTGTCCAGCCTTCATGGTTCACAGGAAAGTCAGCATAATTCATGGCGTCAATCACGACCTGCCAGTCAACGTTCGGATATGCAGCTTTCTTATTATCCATCCAGTTTGCTGCCAGTGATTTGCGGGAAGGAATACATCCGTAACTGGGAGCAAGCCGTTCCATTTGAGCAGGCTCGAGCAGCCATTTTGCAACTTCCCAGGCTTGCTGGGGGTGCTTGGAGCTTTTGGTGATGGTGAAGATGTCAAAATCTGCTTGTGCTTGAATCAAACCATTCTGAGCTGGCACTGCTGCAACATCCCAGTTGAAGGATTCATCCCAGGTTGGGAAGGCATACTCGATCCAACTTTGAATTTCCCAGTTAGCTACAATTCCAGGTGACATGGGGTCATCTGAGAACAATGAACCAACTTGTTCACCATTTGGTCGCACATAGTACTTCCAGACAGTATCATATTCAAATTGATAAGCATCCATGACTTCCTGGGAAGACAAATTGACCGTCTTGAAATCTTCAGACATACCCTTCAGGGGTCCGCCAAATTTCATAATAATATCGCTGGAGCCAAACCAATCCCAGCCATCCCAGCCGAATTGAACGATATTTTCGGGGTTAAAATCGGGTGAAGTAGCATTGTTTCCGTTCGCATCCAGTGACAGAAGCTGAGCTTTCTCGACCAATGCGTCATAAGTCCAGCCTTCAGCTCCGAATTGATGTGGGGGATATTCGACCCCTGCCAAATCGTAAAGGTCAGCATTGTAGAAGAGGACGGAGGGATAGATGCCAATCGGTAGTCCAAAAAATTTCTCGCCCTCAACAGGAGCGGCATTAAAATCGCTCATGTCATAGTTGTCGGCTTTGACCATCTCGCTGATATCCAGCCATTCTTCTTCAAAATTCGCGACGCCTTCAATGCCGATCGGCATTACCAGATCAGGAGCCTGACCGCTTGTGATCATGGTGGAGAATTTTGTACGTGCTTCTTCGTTCAGGGTAGTAATGAACTCGATCTGAATATCTTCATGGGATGCGTTAAATTCATCCTGCAACTGTTTGTGCAAGGCGACCTGGTCGGGGGCATCACCCGTTCCAATCCCAACGAAAATCTGGATCTTTACAGGTCCAGTTGAAGCGGTCTCGGTTTTGGCACAAGCTGAAAGGCCGATCGCCAAAACGACCAATAAGATCAACCAACCAAACTTCTTCATTTATTTCTCCTTTTTTATGACTTTTGTTTATTCAATATTTTCAGGAACCGAATTACAGCCACATGATTCCCTGATCACCAACTTGGTGGGTAATAAGATGATGTCTTCTACAGGTTCGTTTCGTATCATCTTGATTAATTGCTCCGCCGCATTTACACCGACCAAATCCGTCGGTGCATGGATCGTGCTGAGAGGAGGATTGAGAAAAGGACACAGGCGTTGGTCATCAAAACCAACCACGGCAACCTTGCCTGGTACCGAAATACCATTTTCTTTGAGCGCTTGAAGTACGCCTATCGCCGCCTCATCATCTCCAGCAAAAACAGCATCAAATTGAGTTTTCTCCTGGACTAATTTCTCTATTACCTCCTTAGCTTTAAAGCGGTCAAAACCGCCAACCAATACTAATCTTGGATCAAAAGGTATGCTATGAGTGCTCAGAGCTTCGCGATAGCCAAGCTCCCGCCAAAAAGAGTCTTCGTTTCCTTCGGGGCCGCGCAAAAAAACAATGTTCCGGCGATTGTGCTTTTCAATCAAATGATTGACCAGACGAGTTGAAGCTCTTTTATTTTCGATTGTGACCACTGGAATTTGAAGTCCTGTGGGCGGGGATTTATGAACCAATACGATCGGGTGGTCGCTATTATGAAGGTAAGCGATATCTTCATCTCCAAGGCTGTCAATAAAAACGATCAATCCATCGGTATACATTGATCCCAACATCGCTGGATTGTAGCGATTTCTACCTGTTGAAGTAAAAATCAATAGATTGAAATCGTTCTTTTCAGTGGTTTCGATAATTCCTTCAAGTAATGGTGTGAAGAAATCGCCCCCGATTTCATTCATGACTACCCCGATCGCATTTGTGCGGTTGGTCGATAGATTCCGGGCAATAGGATTCGGAGTGTAATTAAGTTCTGCCATTGCGGTTTGAACTTTTTTTGCTGTCTCCTCAGTGAGGAGAGATTTGTTATTCAAATAGCGACTGATCGTGGCGACGGATACTCCTGCCAGGTCGGCAACATCTCTGATTGTGGTTGAATACTTTTTCGATTTCATCTTGTCCAGTGCGGTTGTGTTTAGTGAGAATGTAACCGGTTACTGTAACCGTTTACATTCTACATTTTATTTATATTTGTGTCAAGCCTATGCAGACGAAGTTCATCATTCGTTTCACAACCTGTTAATCCAGTTTATCCAAGCAGAAATCGTCAGAACTGCATTTTGACGCGATTTAGCAACATTGATATCAACCACTTATACTATTTGTGGCATCATTAGGATTTTTGTAGCAAAATATTTACGATAGAGAATGCCTTCAATCGTATTAATAGGTCTCGACAAGGAGGATGCTTACATTGAATGTCGATTTTAAGGAAGTTTCCAAAGAAGGAATAGAAGCCTCACCTGTAGCAGATGCGCTGGCTGGTTTACTTGCCAATGAAGCCCGATACTTTATGAAGAAATACAAGATTGCATTTGAAGTGTTCCCTGCAGATGATCAGCCAGCTATTGTAGAGTATGTTTCTAAAATATTGAAAGAACGTGATCTGAAAATTCAAGCAAAACCTTTGGAGGTTGCCCAACACGAAGTTGAAGAAGACGGTTTACATTATCGAATTACTAATGTTTTCTATGACGATGGTTTGGTAATCAATGTTTTGTACGGTCTCGAAAAACAAAAAAACGTGCCGTTGGGCTAAAGTTGTCGGAAGGAATGGATGTTCCTTCAGAACTCCAGGATAAGTTCAAATTTGCTCGTCAAAAGTCTAATCTTGCGGGTGCCATCATAGGTTCGTTTTTCCTTATTAGAAACAATTACGAAAAAGTTCCTCTTGTATTGAAATAAGTTACTGCTGACCTCACAATTAATCGAGTAATGTGAACT
>DHUW01000038.1 GCA_002409365.1 Anaerolineaceae bacterium UBA5224
GTTGCGAACAATCTCGGTCAATACGTTCCGCTGGGAGTTCCCGACACAACCACTTTCCCAGGTGCTGATTATTATGTGATCGCACTTGTGCAGCATCGTGAGCAAATGAACTCCTCACTACCAGCCCAGGGAACGCTTTTACGTGAGTATGTGCAGCTTGAAACAGCGGCAAATGCTTCCTGGAGCGAGAGTGAACCTCTTGTAAATCACTTGCTGGATGGGACAACAACCCCAGCCTTAATGCCTGATGGCAGCCAGGCAGTAGGTATTGGCAAACCCCACTATTTAGGCCCAATCATCCAGGCTAATAAAGACCGTCCTGTTCGAATTGTTTTCTACAACCTGCTGCCTACTGGCGCTGACGGCGATCTATTCCTTCCAGTTGATACTACCTTCATGGGATCTGGTATGGGTCCAATGGAGATGACAGATCCGGTTGACCAGGGTTCTGTGCTTGATGGTGTCCGCAACCCGATTTGTGGTGAACCCAACCTGAGCATGATGGATCGTATGATGTGTTTCTCACAGAACCGGGCAACGCTTCACCTTCATGGTGGCATTACCCCCTGGATCTCTGATGGTACTCCCCACCAATGGATTACTCCTGCTGATGAAATGACCAGTTGGCCAGAAGGCGTCATTGTTCGCCAGGTGCCCGACATGGTTGGGCTTGACCGCCCGGCTGGTGTGCCAGATTGTACTGCAGCTGATGACGGTTGTATGACTTTTTATTACACCAACCAGCAAAGTTCCCGCTTCATGTTCTATCACGATCACTCCTGGGGCATCACCCGCCTGAACGTTTACGCTGGTGAAGCCGCAGGATACATCATTCGTGATGAGACGGAACAGACTTTGATTGACAGTGGTTTACTGCCAAGCGGACAGTATGAAATTCCATTGGTTATCCAGGACAAAACCTTTGTTTCTTCTCCCGAACAAATGGCTGAGCTCGATCCCACCTGGGATTACAGCCGTTGGGGCGCTGAAGGCGATCTCTGGTATGAGCACGTCTATATGCCCGCAGAAAATCCAGCTGATCCTTCAGGCATGAGTTCTTATGGACGCTGGTTCTATGGACCTTGGTTCTGGCCTCCTGCTGACCCCCAGTATCCTCCAATTGCCAATCCTTACTTTGGCTTGGATCCCGAAGGCGCCGATGGCATAAGGCACACCGCAGATGACTGGGGTATTCTCCTGGCAAGCCCCTGTGACCTGGAAGATCCGACCACCTGGCAATATGATACTGACCCCTTCTGCGAGCCGCCTTTCATTCCGGGCACGCCTAACAACTCGGCTGGTATGGAAGAGTTCAACGATACTCCGGTTGTGAATGGTACTGCTTATCCTACGACCACAGTAGAACCGACGGCTTATCGTTTCCGCATCCTGAACGCTGCCAACGACCGCTTCTTCAACTTGCAGTGGTATGTTGCTGATCCCACCCAGATTGGCGACCTGCTGATCGGTGCGACCGAAGTTGCTCTGAACCCGGATGAAGTAGCCGCAGCGCAACTCGACCCCAACGTATTTCCTACACCAGATCTGAGCCTGAGTCCAGCTGGTCCGGATTGGATCCAAGTCGGAACTGAAAGCGGATTCTTACCGCAACCAGTGCAAATTCCCGCCCAACCCATAACATGGATCACAGACCCCACCCGTTTTGATGTCGGACTCGTAGATCAGCACTCACTTTTGATGGGACCCGCTGAACGCGCTGATGTGGTGGTGGACTTCTCAGCCTATGCTGGTCAGACTTTGATCCTCTACAATGATGCGCCAGCAGCTTTTCCTGCTCGCATTTCCACTTATGACTACTATACAGGCATGCCCGACATGTACCCCAACGCTCCCGCAGTGGTACTGCCAGGTTATGGACCTAATACCCGCACTGTCATGCAAGTTAAAGTGCTTCCCAACGCACCAGCACCAACCTACGATTTCAATGCTTTGAGGTCGGCCTTCCTGCACAAGGCTGATGGTTCTGGCGTTTTTGAAGCTGGGCAACCTCCTATTGTGGTTGGTCAGGCTGCTTATAATGCTTCGTACGGTACCGACTTTACTTCTGCTGGTTGGTGTAATGGACCGATCGATCCCAGCCCTGAATGTGATGGTTTCGCTCGTATTTCTGACCAGGGTGGTGACACCTTCAATTTTGACACCCTTTTGGGCAACCAACTTGGCGTCAAGATTGAACCTAAGGCTATCCAGGACGAAATGAACGAATCAAATTTCGAACCATTTGGTCGTATGCAGGGCAATCTGGGGTTGGAAGTGGTTCCAGCGACCCCTGGATTGCAGAACTTGGTTTTGTATCCTTTTGTCAACCCGCCTACTGAAATGTTCGATGGCACCAACTTGCCTACCACGGCAAATTTGACACCCATTTCAATTGGGGATGATGGTACGCAGATCTGGAAAATTACCCACAATGGTGTAGATTCACACCCGATTCACTTCCATCTTTATGATGTTCAATTATTGAACCGGGTGACCTGGGATAATATAATCAAACCTCCTGAAGGAAATGAACTCGGTTGGAAGGATACTGTGCGGGTACATCCACTGGAGGACACGTACTTTGCCATCCGACCAATCATACCTATCTTTCCCTTTGAAATACCTAACTCTATCCGTCCAATGGATCCGATGATGCCGTTGGGGAATACAACGATGTTCAACCCGATAGATCCGGATGGTATCCCGACCGATCCAATTGTGAACAGCCTGGTCAACTTCGGCTGGGAATATATGTACCACTGTCACATCCTTTCTCATGAAGAGATGGATATGATGAGACCAAATGTTGTGGCTATGCCGCCAATTGCTCCGAATAGTCTGATGCATTCGATCAGCGGGAATTCCCTTACCCTCGTTTGGCAGGACAACTCGATCACCGAGACCGGATTTGATATTCAAGCCACAAGTGACGGTATCACCTGGGTCAGTGTGGGCATAAGCCCTTCGCCATTGGATCAACCTAATATTCATGGCGCACGAAGCTTTACAGACACCGCCTATAACGCGACCAAAATTGCTTATCGGGTTGTTGCATTGAACACAATCGGATATCAGCACACATCGCCCCAAAACGTAGCGAATGACTTCCCCACACTTACGGTGCAATCCATGTCCGCGCCGTATTACTTGGGTGTTCCTATGTTCTATCAGTACGTGCCGGGGATCTTTAAATAACCGGTGAGTAACGACCGTGGATTGCAGGTATTCCCAAACGTCACTTCCTCGCCCTGCAATCCACAAATTATACAAAAAGGCTGTCTCCCTTATGGAAGACAGCCTTTTCATTTAAGAAGAGAAAAAACAGAGCCCGAGGGTAACTTTAGCGCCTGCTGGCTTGCGTTGTTTCGTATATGCGGATGTAGTCTGCGACCGATGTTTTGGCAATAAGACGAGCGATCGTCTCCAGTGGTAGTTGCTCCAGCGTATTGAAGCGAACGCAAGATTTGCCCATATCGGGTTTGATTCCCATGCTGGCAAAAGCATCCATTAGTTCCTTGTAATCTGCAGTGTTCTGATAAACTGCCATCAAGTAAAGCGAGTTGTAATTTTTTTGAGCAGCCAGGCCAACATTGCTAAGGGGGTTCTTGTTGTAGGTATCCGGATAAATCTCCAAGGGGATTTCATAACTGAGCATGCCCCAGTTGATTGTTTCCTGGTAACCTTCGGGAAGGTTTTGCAAGATCAGATCGCGTACAGCGGAGATTATCTCACGACGTTCTTCTGGCAAACTGGCAAGATATTCATCGGGGGTGGTGGTTGAAGTTGAGACCATGAGAATCCTTTTCTGAGTAGTAATAACAATTGTAGCCTTGCGAAGCCATGATGCAAGAGAGGGTATAAGGAGACAAGATTGTCTCAAAGGAAAAAGGGTCAGGACGGTTTTAAGATTCCCTTTTCAATTTCAGGGAGAGAATCGATCAGTTCTTTTGCCTCGCGTTTGATTTCCGGGTCGGTACTGGGAGAGTGCTGGATTAGCTTGACCAATTCGAAGGCTTTTTTGAGTTTGTCCTTCACCTGAGCGGTGTAGCTGAAAAAATCCCAGCCCATTGAAGAGGGGCGGGGTATTTCGCTGGCTTCATCAATCAGTTTTCGTGCTTGTCTGATGCGTTGTTCGGGGGTAAGTGCTTTTGACATAAGGCGATTATAGTGGAAAAACCGACAGGATGAAAGGTCAAATGGGTACAAAACTTGCAAGGATAAACGTGTGAGTCTCGATCGATCGCGTTTGAAACGGTTAAGAGGAAGGGCGTGAAATTATGAACGAAGAAAAAGATGGAAAAAAGCTGGCTTTCTGGTTGGTTTTGTTCTTTTTGATTGTTATCATGCTCGGCGGATTTGTGGGCAAACGGCTTGTGCAGATCGTCCGAGCATCAATTGAACCCGAAACAACTGCAGTAACCGAAAGCATTGATGATAAAGATGATAACGCGAAAGTTCCGGAATTTGCCGACACTTCAGAGCAGGTTACTCCACTGGAATTAGCTGGTGGCTATTCTTTTCCGACTGCCACTCCCTACCAACCTCCCATACCGACTGCCACAGTAAAGCCAACTGAAAGTCCTACTAAGACATCCACGGCAATCCCTACCAATACAACCACACAAAGCCCAACAAGCACAGCAACACAAAGCCCAACAAGTACATCAACAGCTTCACCTACCCACGTCGCCAGTGCCACACCGTCAAGAACTCCCCCACAAATTTTCGGCGAGGGTTCTGAGACACCTTCGATCACACCCCCAATTGTTACCGTTACAACTCCCCCTGAGGTCGAGGATACTCAAATTCCGCCTACACAGCCTACTTTCACACTAACGGCAACCCCCTCCAAACCGCCAACAGTTGGTCCTCCTGGAGATCCCGGAAGTTACATCAGCGTTGGAATAATTATTGGACTGATCGGATTACTTTGTTTTGGCTTGTATTTCCGAAAATCATAACAAATTAAGCGGTAGTGGTGATAATTGCTGCATGGCTCAAATATGAATAAAAAAGCGAAACCGATTTTTCTCCTTCTTGGCATCATTTTTAGCCTTTTAGGTGGTATTGTCATTGGAAGAGCCATGCGATACAAGAATTCACCCGCATTGGCACTGATCCCAGGTATTTCTATACGATCGACCTCAACGCAATTTCAATCTGCTCAAGCAACAGCAGCACCCGAACAATTTGGGAATGAGCCTACTGCTGAGTCTTCTCCACCAGAGCAAAGTTTGGGGAAGGACCAGAACTGGATGAAGTTCGGCGAGTTGAATTTGCTCGAAGGTGAACTGGGATTTTATTTTATTTCCAGTTGTGATGGCGGTGTGAACATCTCAATCCTGCCTGTAGAGGTGACCGCCTGGCACCCGGAGGTTTTTGAGGGTGAGGAATTTGGGATCGGCAAAAATGTTGCTGTAGCCTGGGAACACCTTGGTTATGCAGGCTTGTGGATACATTCGGGCTGGGATTTTTGGGCTGAACGT
>DHUW01000021.1:0-1240 GCA_002409365.1 Anaerolineaceae bacterium UBA5224
ATGGGCAAGCTGAAATTAAAGCCGCCCTGGCGGGAGCGGACGATGCCTGGGCAAGCAAAGAATACCGCCAGGAAGTCGGGGCAGTGTTACTTTCGCGGGCGCTGCAAAAGCTGCATTCCCAGGCAGGAAACCAGGAGGCAAAATGAACCTGAACCTTCGCATAAACCAAAAAGAATACCAGGTTCAGACCCGACCAGAAGAAAAGTTGCTTGGTGTATTGCGGCGGTTGGGTTTTTTGGGTGCAAAATCGGGCGGCTGTGTGAGAGGTGAATGCGGTGCTTGCACGGTGTTAATGGATGGTAGACCGATCAACAGCTGCATGTTTTTTGCCCTGCAAGCCCAGGGTCACGAAATCGAAACCATTGAAAGTTCAGGTCAGAATCCCCAACAGGGCTGGAAAAAAACTGATGGCTATTCCATCCTGCAGCAGGAATTCATTGAAAGTGGATCAGTGCAGTGTGGCTACTGTACGCCTGCAATGATTTTGGCTGCGAAGGCTTTGCTCGAGCAAAACCCTGATCCTACAGAATCCGAAGTGCGGGATGCCTTGTCTGGTGTGCTCTGTCGCTGTACTGCTTATGTCAAACCTGTCAAGGCTGTTTTGGCCGCTTCTGAAAAAATGCGGGCGATGGCAGACGCTGGTAACTCTGTTATAGAAAATGACCCATCTGCTTACGAACCCGAAATTTTTACGCTTGATCAAAGGGCAGAGACTGCCACCATCGGTAAATCGGAGATCAAGGTTGACGCTGCAAAACTGGTGCAGGGCAAACCGGCATTTACAGCCGATTGGCACATGCCGGGAATGCTTTACGCCAAAGTTTTGTTATCACCTCATGCCCATGCTCGCATCAAGAACATCGACACCAGCCAGGCGAAAGCTTTGCAGGGTGTTGCAGCTGTGTTGACCTGGGAAGATTTGCCGCGGGTGGTTCATTCCACTGCCGGTCAGTCTGACCCCATCCCCGGACCGCTGGACATGTTCTCTTTGGATAATAAAGTTCGCTTTGTGGGTGACAGGGTTGCCTTTATTGCGGCGGAAACTCCGGAGATTGCTGAAAAAGCTCTCAGCCTGATCAAGGTTGACTATGAAATATTGCCTCCAATTGTTGATATGCGCGAGGCAATGAAACCGGATGCAGTGATGATCCATGATGAGCCTGAATATCAGAACTTCGGCGATTCGAACCCCTCGATCAACCTGGCAGCGAAGATCCGCATTAACATCAATGATGTTGAC
>DHUW01000021.1:1485-9316 GCA_002409365.1 Anaerolineaceae bacterium UBA5224
GTGACCATGACCTGGTGGGATGAGGACGACCGCCTTGTTGTACGTACGAGTACACAGGTCCCATTCCATGCGCGCCGGATTTTGGCACCGGTGATCGGATTGCCAGTCAAGCGTATCCGCGTGATCAAGCCGCGCATTGGCGGCGGATTTGGCAGTAAACAGGAAGTCTTGATTGAAGATGTGGCTGCCCATCTGACCATTGCCACCGGCAGACCTGTGCTTTATGAAATGAACCGGGAAGAAGAATTTATCGCATCCCGTTCCAGGCACCCTATGCGTATCCGTATGAAAACAGGTGTAAAAAACGACGGTACCATCACTGCCAATGAGATGTACGCGCTCTCAGACACTGGCGCTTACGGCTGTCATGCCCTGACTGTAACTGGCAACACCGGTCAAAAATCTATGGGTTTGTATGTTGGCGATGGCAAGTATCGCCTGAAACCAAACATACGGTTTTATGCAGATATTGTGTACACCAACACTCCCCCATCTGGTGCCTATCGCGGATATGGTGTCCCCCAGGGATATTGGCCGCTCGACCGCCATTTGGAGATGATAGCCCGTGAATTGGGTCTGGACCCGATCGAATTCCGATTGAAAAATGCCCTCAGGTCAGGCGAGTATCAGCCATTCAGCACAGCCTGGAACGAAGGGCGCGAACCCGTACCAGAGGTTGTGCAGACGGTAGGGTTGGAAGAATGCGTCCGCAAGGGCAAAGCCGCGATTGGTTGGGATGAAAAATTTGGCAATGAAGCCTGGCACATGGTTCCCGGCAAACCGAATCTACGCCGGGGAATTGGCGTTGCTACAGTGATGCAGGGCACTGCCATTCCGTACCTGGATATGGGTGGGGCGAGCATTAAGATCAATGATGACGGCAGCTTCAACCTGATGGTTGGGGCGACTGATCTCGGTACGGGCAGTGACACTGCCCTGGCACAAATCGCGGCAGAGGTATTGGGCGTGAGCGTGGAGGATGTGATCGTGACTTCTTCTGATACCGATACCACGCCATTCGATGTCGGTGCCTATGCTTCCTCGACTACCTATATCTCCGGAACAGCTGTTAAGAGAGCGGCCGAAAAGGTGGCAGAACAAATCAAACAGCGTGCAGTGAGAATTTTTGGCGATCGTGGATGTGAATATACTACTGAAGAGGTGACCCTTCGTGAAAATCACGCTGTTTCGCCAAATGGCGAACGGATCAGCCTGGCAACCATTGCTTTGGATTCGCTGCATTGGCGCAACCAGGAGCAGATCATGGCGAGTGCTTCATATGTCTCTCCCAATTCACCCCCGCCGTTCGCTGCCCAGTTTGCAACCGTTTTGGTCGATATCCAGACCGGACAGGTAACAGTCGAGGATTTGATCATGGCAGTGGACTCAGGTGTGATCATCAACCCAATCTCAGCCTCTGGTCAGATTGAAGGCGGTATCGCCCAGGCGTTAGGTTATGGTGTCAGCGAGGAAATGGTTTACGACGAAAATGGTCAACCCAGAGAAAGAGACCTGGTTGATTATCATATTTTCAGAGCTGACGAAATGCCCAATATCCGCTCCATCTTCGTGCAAACTTATGAAGAGTCGGGACCCTTCGGAGCAAAAGCAGTTGCTGAAATTCCGATGGATGGAGCTGCGCCGGCGATTGGCAATGCTGTGCTGGATGCTTGTGGAGCGAACATTTTGGATAATCCAGTCACCCCTGAAAAAGTGTGGCAAGCTTTGAACAACAGGTGAAATAGGAATGGAAAAGGGAATTTATCAGAAGAAATCTTCAGATCGAATTTACGTAACCGGACACATCAATCCGGATACTGATTCCATCGCATCTGCAATCGGTTACGCCTGGCTGCTGAATGAAAGGGATGGTCAACCAACTGTTGCCAGCCGTGCCGGTGCAATCAATATGCAGACTTCATTCGTTTTGAAGACCCTCGGGATCGAGCCGCCGATGCTCCTAACGGATGCCAGCCCCCGCTTTGATTCCGTCATGCGCCGGCTGGACGTAGTCACGCCCGAAAAATCGCTCAACGAAGCCTGGACGATCCTCTCGCGGACGGCTGGAATCGCACCAGTGGTGAACGATGACGGCACACCATATGGCATGGTAACCGGCAGCAGTATGTTTGACTTCCTGCGCAAGATCATCGGTCCGCATCCTAAATTCAGGGATATGACCATTTCCGAGATGCTCGATATTCAATGCCGGGAGGCCGCCACAAGAAACATTCCAAAATTCCAGCCACAAACGCGTATCAAGGACGTGATCAACCGCTTGCTAAGGCAGGAATTCAACGAATATTGGGTGGTGGACGAAAATAATCGCTACCTGGGTGTTGCAAGGCAGCGGGAAATTGTAAACCCTCCCCGAATCAAGGTGATCCTGGTGGATCATAACGAGCCGCAGCAATCAATTGCCTCACTTGAAGAGAGTGAGTTGCTCGAAATCCTTGATCATCACCGTCTTGGCAACCCATCCACCCATAACCCGATCAGGTTCACAGTTGACATCGTTGGCAGCACTTCAACGTTGGTTTCCGAGCAAATCGCTGAAGCCGGTCTAAGCGCTCCTCCAGCTTATGCAGGTCTTTTACTGGCAGGTTTGCTATCGGACACACTTATCCTGACCTCGCCGACCACGACCATGCGGGATAAAGCAATTTCCCGGGTGTTGGAACGCTGGGCATTTGTACCTGGGTCACCGCTCGAAAATGAAAATATACAGAGCTGGGGCGAGAAGATCCTGAAAGCTGGTGCCGGTTTGCTGACCCAGGAACCGGACATTATTGTCCGGCAAGACATGAAATTGTATGATTATGGTGGGTATAAATTTGCCATCGCGCAGGTTGAGACTACCGATTTGTACCAGATAGGAGATATGGTCGATCCATTGCGAACGGCACTCGAAGGACTCAAGAAGGAACAGGGTCTCGATTTTGCCGGGCTGATGGTGACTGACGTGGTAGAAGGTTCCAGTCGTTTGATTTTTCTGGACGCTCCGCCAGCGCTGGATGAATTACCTTACGAACCTTTGCCCGATGGAACGCAATTAGCGGTTGGCGTAGTTTCTCGTAAGAAACAACTGCTGCCGATCATATTATCTTTATTAGAGGTTTAATGACAGACATTTACAAAAAACTAAATGAAGCAAGCCAAACTGGAGAGCCAGTTTGCCTGTGCGTGGTGATCGAAACGAAAGGTGCTGTGCCAAGGCATGCTGGCAGCAAAATGCTGGTCTATCCTGATGCACGGACATTTGGCACAGTAGGCGGCGGACAGGTGGAAAACGAGACAGTGGATGCTGCCCTCAGAGCGCTCAAGACCGGAAAGCCTGAGATTTTACGCTATACACTGGATGCACGCAAAGAAAATGCGATTGGTATATGCGGAGGAGACGTGACAGTTTATATCGAGCCCCAATCTGTTCGCCCGATTTTGCTCATCCTTGGTGCAGGGCATGTGGGTCGCTCAGTAGCAAAATTTGGGCAATTACTAGATTTCCGGGTGGTTGTTCAAGATGACCGTACAGAACTTTGCACCAGTGCACATATCCCAGGAGACGTTGAATTTTTACCGTATCCCATGGAAGAAATACCTGCACATCTTGACATCAACGAACAGGTTTACATTGTCGGGGTTACCCGCGGCAGCGACGTGGATGTAGCCGGATTGCCTGCAATTTTGGAATATATGCCGGCTTATTTCGGTTTGATCGGCTCCCTGAAGCGCTGGGGAACAACCAAAAAAGCACTCTTGGATAATGGCGTTACCAGGGAAAGAATTGAATTGATTAAATCGCCCATCGGAATCGATATCGAAGCAGAAACGCCAGACGAAATCGCAATCAGTATTTTGGCTGAGGTTATTCAGGCTCGGAATAGCTGAAAATAATCTCAAGGAGGTGCCTATGTGGAAAAATTATCACATGCCTGAGAGTGTTGAGCAGGTGATAGACCTGTTACACCAGGCTGACAGCCAGACAAAGATCATTGCAGGCGGAACCGACCTGATGGTCGAAATCCGCGATGGAAAATGGGATGGTTTGGAAGATGTTATCGATATAAGCCGCGTAAGGGAACTTGACGGTATTTATCAGGATGAGGACGATTTAGTTCACATCCAGGCGAATGTCACCCACAACGACATTTTGAGGTCAGATTTGATTCGTCAAACTGCATCCCCACTGTACCAGGCGTGCTACCGTGTATCTTCACCTCAATTGCGCAACCGGGCGACGGTGGTCGGGAACCTGGTGACCGCCTCACCGGCCAACGATACGATTCCCCCTCTGATGGCGATGGATGCCAGCCTGATTTTAGTGTCTGCACGGGGGAAAAGGCAGATCAGGCTGAACGAGTTTTATACAGGCTTGCGCAAAACTATCAAAATGCCAGACGAATTGGTGCATGAGATTGTTTTCAAGCCGCTGAAAACCAGCCAACGGGGAAGTTTTATCAAACAAGCCTTACGAAAAACACAAGCAATTGCGACATTAAATTGCTGTGTGATCGTTGATCTGCAGGGTGACTTGATTGTAGATGCCGCTGTGACTATGGGTTCAGTGGCACCGACCGTGATCCATTCTCCGGCTGCAGAAGAGTTTCTGAAAGGAATGATGCTGAACGCAGAAACAGCCCGTAGAGCTTCAGAATTGGCAGCGCTTGACACACGACCAATCACTGATGTGCGTGGTGGCGCTGATTATCGCCAGTACATGATGCAGGTGATCGCTGAAGATGCCCTGATGGAGCTGGTTGAAAATCGGCAGGACACGAAAGTACCTCTCAACCCGGTCACGCTTAGCGAAGGCGCCAAGTGGCAGGCAATACCGAACGGAGAATGGGACCAGGCACATATCGAGACAACCATTAATGGGCAGCCACTTCAGTTTTCCGGTGACTTCAACGGAACCCTCCTAAATTTTGTCCGGGAGCGCGTAGGTTACAGCGGTCCCAAGCCAGGCTGTGAGGAAGGCGAATGCGGAGCCTGCACGATGTATCTGGATGGCAAGGCAGTGGTGAGCTGCCTGGTGCCAGCTCCGCGTGCACACATGGCGACCATCACAACCATCGAAGGTCTGGCAGAAGATGGGCAACTTCACCCGGTGCAAACCGAATTCATCAACCATGGCGCAGTCCAGTGCGGTTATTGCACCCCAGGTTTTGTGATGGCTGCTGCGAAAATGATGGAAGAAAAACCACATCCGACTGAGGATGAAATCAAAGATGCAATCTCCGGCAATCTATGCCGCTGTACTGGTTACTACAAGATCATCCAGGCAATAGAAGCAGCTTGCCAATATGATGGAGGTGCGCGATGAATGAAGTTGGAAAAGCTACCAACCGCCTTGACGCATTAGTAAAAGTGACTGGGAAAGCCAAATATCCTGGTGACTTTACTTTTGCGGATCAACTGATCATGAAAGTCTTGTTCACAGAAAAAGTTCATGCGCGAATTGTTTCTATTGACACCTCAGCGGCGGAAGCTTTGGAAGGCGTTGAGCTTGTGCTGACCGCCGAAGACGTACCGGTTAACGAGTACGGCCTGGGCGTTTATGATCAACCGGTACTTTGTGGGCCTGGCTCTGCTAAAGAAGGTGCCGATATTGTTCGGTTCGAAGGTGACCAGATCGCGTTGGTGATCGCTGAGAGCGCAGAAATTGCCCAAAAAGCACTTTCCCTGATCAGAGTTGAGTACCAGGACCTTCCTATTGTGAAAACCCTGGGTGATGCGCTTAAGGAAGATGCGACTCTCTTGCATCCGGGACGCACCTCCAATATTTTCCACCACAATGTGATCAGACACGGCGATGTGGAAGAAGCTTTCAAAACCTGTGATGTGATCATCGAAGGAGAATACCAGACCCCGGTGCAGGAGCATGCCTACCTGCAGCCTGAAGCAGGTGTGGCATTTCTGGACGAAGAAGAACGCATTACGATTGTAGTGGGCGGACAGTGGACTCACAAAGACCAGGCGCAAACAGCGCATGCGCTCGGAGTCTCCAACGAGAAAGTCCGTGTGATCTACCCTGCAATTGGGGGCGCTTTTGGCGGACGCGAAGATATGTCCGTTCAGATCATCCTGGGGCTGGCGGCAATGCGGCTGCATGAAAAAGGTATTGACAGACCAGTGAAAGTGGTCTGGTCCCGGGAAGAGTCGATCATAGGGCACTGCAAAAGGCATGCTTATACTATGAAAGCCAAATGGGGTGCGACCAAGGATGGCAAAATTCTGGCTGCACAATGCGAAATCTGGGCAAATGGCGGGGCGTATGTTTACACTTCGCCAAAGGTGCTTGGCAATGCGACCCTTTTGGCGACTGGTCCGTATGAAATTCCCAATGTCGCGACTGATGCCTATGCGGTTTATACCAACGACATCCCTGGCGGTGCCTTCCGTGGTTTTGGTGGTCCGCAAGCGACCTTCATGGCAGAAATGCAGATAAACAAACTGGCTGATGCTTTGGAAATGGACCCTGTGGAATTGCGCATGCGCAATCTTTTCGATGAGGGGTCGATTATTTCGATGGGCACAGCCCTCCCGAAAGGTGTCACCATCCGCGAAGTTGCTGAACGCTGCGCCCTTGAAGCTGGCTGGACAAAAACTAACACTGGATGGAAACGACCAACTCCGCCAAAATCAGACAACCCGCACGTTAAATCTGCCTGGAGTCTTACCTGTGGGTACAAGAATGTCGGTTTCTCCTATGGTGCCCCGGAAAACTGTGGTGCAACCATCATCCTGGAGGGGGACCAGGAAATTGAATATGCCAGACTTTATCATGCTGGTGCAGATGTGGGTCAGGGTTCACATACAGCTTTCGCCCAGATTGCCTCCGATTCACTGGGATTGCCTTTAAGCAAAATTCACACATTCTATTCCGACACCGCTACTTCGCTTGACTCGGGCAGCGTCTCAGCTTCACGGATGACCCACATGGGTGGAAATTCGATTATAGGTGCTGCAAAGCTGGCATTGGAAAAATGGGCAGAAGGCGATCGGCCAGCAATTGGATCGTTTGTTTATCGACCGCCTGCGACTACCAACATGGACAAAGTGGATGGGCATTGCTTCCCGAACTTTACCTATGGATATGCCGCCCAGGCGTTCTTAGTGGATGTCGATACCCGCAGCGGGAATGTAAGCCTGCGTGAGGTGATCAGCGTGGATGATGTCGGCAAGGCGATCAACCCCCAATTAGTGGAAGGTCAGATCGAAGGTGCAGTCGTGCAGGCTAGCGGTTATACCCTGCTTGAAGACTGGAAAAAGAAAGACGGTAAGACCATTACAGACCGGTTTTCAAAGTACCTTATTCCGACAGTTAAAGACATCCCTGGAAAAACCCGTTGCGTGATCATGGAATTAGCTGACCCAATTGGTCCCTACGGTGCCAGGGGAATGGGCGAAATGCCGTATTTGCCCTTTGCACCTGGTGTGCTCGAAGGAGTCTTCCAGGCAACAGGCGTGCGGTTTGACAGCTTCCCGCTGACAGACGAAACTGTGCTGCGTGGACTAGGGAAATTACCAGCGCATGACGTCGGCTTCTGGGATTACGAGTAAAAATTTGGATGGGCAACGGGTTGCCGGGGTCATCCTGGCTGCTGGTAAGTCGAGCCGCTTTGGGGGGATAAAGCAGCTTTTACCTTGGAACGACAAAAATCTGGTCAATACCGTGATCCAAACAGCCAAAACCGCTGGATTGGATCCGGTTATTGTCGTGTTGGGAGCCAACTCAACCGCAATTAAGGCGACAATTATTGATCCAACAGTCCATATTGTTGTCAACCTAGATTGGGAGGATGGACAGAGCACTTCGCTTAAAGCAGGG